>CAZSNX010000127.1:0-9751 GCA_964607945.1 uncultured Candidatus Obscuribacterales bacterium | reverse complement strand
ACTTTCTGCGAATATGCATTTTCTGCGGAGTCGATGTACTGATCAAACTTGTAACTGGTGAAACCTCTAATATGATAGTAGCCTTCAAACGTCCCGAATCCGTTTCATAGGTCAGAAGAAGGGTCGTATATAACTTACCGGCTAGGCCGCACCCTCTTCGCCCTCCAGCTTAGAGACGCGCTTCTCTAAATTGTATATTCGAATGCTGTGATCGAGCAGTGTGCCATCAATCGACTTTAAATATGTGCTGATACCGCTTAAGTGCTCGTTGGTCTCACGTTTGAATGTTCGCAGCTCCAAATTGGTTTCATCTATCCGCTGATTGGTAGCGTCTAGCCGTTCGATTGTTTCATGCCTAAACTCACGTAATTCGGTAATTGTGTTATCTAGGCGGATATTCGTATCATCCAATCGTTGAATAGTGTTATCCAATTTTTGATTTGTAGCATCTAATCGTTGATTCGTATCATCTATCCGTCGATTTGTGTCACCCAATCGTTGATTCGTAGCATCCAATCGCTGATTCGTGTCATCTATCCGTCGATTTGTTCCCTTAATCTCGCAAGAAAGAGAATCAAATCCTTCTCTCAAAGTCTTTCCTATGGATTGGATTGAGTCGATAATTTTGTCTGTATCGCTCATTTGTATATCCTCCAAACAGGTCATATACAACTATAGACGCTGTCAGCAAATCCAGAGTTCAATACCATCATACAACCGCTCTGGCTAGCGGCTGCAATGGATAACGCCGACTCCTGGGGAGCCGGCGCTACACGTACCGTAGAATTACCTTAGGGGTTGACCGGAGTAATGGGCCGTAACCATCGCCCCGCTCTGTTCTGTGGGATAGAGAATATTAGAGATTCGTGGAAAGAATGTGAAACTTCAAATCGTGCTGGCAGCTTTAATCTTCTCCGCCAGCCTGAAAGCAATTAGATGATGGAGAACGACATGAAATGACTCGACGTGTGCGGTGGACTCAATTGGCACGACGATTGAGTAATCTGCCTCCTGCTTGAGGGCGCCGCCATCGAACCCACTCAGTCCGACAGTGACTCCGTCGTTGTCCTTGGCGAACTTGATCGCCTTTAGTAGATTTTGCGACCATGGTCCGGCCTTGTCCGAGCCACTGCCGCCGTGAACGCTCAAGGCAACCAGAACGTCTTTTGGTCGGAAGAAGTTCATCAATTGTTCCGTGAAAACATTCTGCCAGCCGTCGTCATTTGTAATCGCACTGAACAGTGCCATGTTATCCGTGAGACTGACGGCTTTCAGCCTTTTCTTGCCAGGTACAATCGTGCATTTGCACAAATCAGAGGCGAAATGACTGGCTGTTCCGGCGGAACCTCCGTTGCCGATTAGATAAATCGTAGACTCGCGTTGCCATGCCTTGAACAAAGCGTCCAGCACTCGCTCAATGTCAGCCTTCGATACATTATCGATCGCTGTCTTGAGATCAAGGAAGAATTGTTGGATGTAGTCGCTGTCGTCGCTTGTCATGGGATGATATCGGGTGGTTATGCGGATTATACACAAGGCATACGGTTCCTGATGGTGCAGCATCCTGGAGGCTAGCGCAGAATCCGTCGCCATTTCCAGAGCCTTCGGAAGGTCCAGACGGTGCCCTCCCACGCTTTCAAGGTTGATTCGCCGATCCTCGGTCGATATTCGATAAAGATCTCCGCAAGCCGGTATCCGCTTTGAGCTGGTCCCACCAATAGCTCTACTGGCAGAGCCATGCCGTTTGGATCGTAACAAAAGGATTGCAGCAAGTCCTTTGTGTAAGCGCGCATGCCGGTGTGAACATCGGTAGTGCTGACGCCGCATAACAGCCAGGAAAGTATTGCAAACAGCCGATTAGCGAGATAGTTTTGCAATGGCATTGCAGCCGGCCTGCGGCCCAGTCTCGAGGCCGAAACCAGATCAAACCCTTCGTATATCTTGCTCACCAGGTGTGGAATTGATTCTGCCGGATAGGTGTCGTCGCAATCGATAGTTACGACTATCCGTCCGGCTGCGCCCTGGAGGGCTGCATCCATTGCTGGTCCGTATCCTCGGGCTGGGATTTGCTTCACAACGCGAGCTCCCAGGCTCTGGGCAATTTCGGCAGTCTTGTCGGAGCTACTGTCTACTACGAGTATCTCAGCAGCGGGCACCACCTTCTTGATGTCGGCAATGACCTTTGCAATTGCCTTTTCTTCATTCAATGTGACCATTACAATCGACAGGTCAGGTGGATTGCTAAACATTGCTGTAACCTGTCTTACTGTTTTGAAATCCGTCAGCGGAGTTTGCCAAGGCTATGCCGATACGGTTGCCAGATAGCTTTCGAAATCTTCAAGTCCTGATGGTGAGCCAATCTCATAAAAGCGTTCTTTGACTTCCAGTCCGTCGAGCTGCCGTTTCGAGGCTAGCTCCGCGAATACGTCATTCATCGAGCCTTTCAAGCCGGCTGGCATTGCTTCGATTAACTCTCGCTTGACCGCTGTGATGCCATAATCTATGTATTCAAAGCGCTGATGCGGTTTTAGCTTGGAGGCATGCTCGGAAGTCTGAGCCTGCGGAGTTGGATCGAAGTATGCCACTACCGGCAAATCATAGACGACATTGCTTCGGCCCCAGCGATTGTCATTCTTGAAGATAACCATCACTGCTTGTCTGACTGATCGTGATTGCCTGTCCCAAAGCAAGCCGTAGTCGAGTGTCAGAAAAGCGTCTCCATACATCATCAGAAAGCGCTTCTGGAGTAGCGGCTCAGCCAACTTTAGGGCTCCGGCGGTGCCGAGCGGTTCAGTCTCCCGGCTGTAGCTGAGTTGGATGCCGAACTTCGAGCCGTCGCCAAAGTGGCTTTCGATCTGCTCGCCGAGGTGACCGGTAAGCAATAGAATACGTTTTATCCCGCGCGATCTTACTAATTCGATTTGATGCTGTAGAAAAGGCTTACCAGCTATCTCCACCATCGATTTCGGAGTCTTAGCCGTTGCCTCTTTGAGCCTGGTGCCAAGCCCGCCGGCGAGAATAACAAGTTGGCAGTCATCAAGTGTCATGTTGGAATCCTTGCTTGATAGCTACAAGGCAAAATGATACCGCAAGGCCTGTCTGGCAGGAAAGATTCACTGCTTGCCATAGATGGCAAGGATGTCTGCGCCGCGAAGCTCTTTGCCTATCTTGTAGAGATAGTCGGCGCCAAGGAAGCCCTTGAACAAATGAGAGGTGGTTTCCAGGTAGAGCTCCTGCAGTCCATGCATGTTCATCATCGCAGTCAGTGATTTCGGTGAGAAATAGCGAACATGGTCGAGCTTGAACGAGTAATACATATCCTTAAGAATATCTGCTTCCAGCGCAGTCAGGCTTGGGGTCCTGATTACCAGCACTCCCTGACTGCTCAAGTAATTTTTGACAATAGAAACCACCTGAAACGGATCATCGAAGTGCTCGATTGTGTCCCAAAGAGTAATTAGATCGAATCGCTGTCGTCCAGCATCTGCGAATCGATCTAGGTCCATTACGCTGCCATGCCATGTTTCATATCCAAATGTCTCTTTGCAGATTGAGATTGCCTCTTTCGAGAGATCGATGCCGCAGTGAGCATAGCCAAGCTCATCCATCGCCTTGCGATAATATCCTGTTGCCGAGCCAACATCCAATGCAGAAAGTGCTTGACCAGGCATCTTTGCTGGTTCTCGCCGGGTTGCACCGGTAACGATTCGCATCAAGCGTCGTGCTTTTTCAAGCCGCCAGTCGTCGTGATGTATGTAATCCCGCATGCCGCAATGGGCATGTTTGGGGGACTCGTAATACGAGCGGTCGTAAGCAATTGAGGAAGCTGTTACAAGTGTATGGTTTTCTGCTTCAATCTGCCAGGCATATTCGGATGCCCTGCTGCCAACTACCATGCGCTGCCAATTACCACTTATGGAAGCGGCAAACACAGTATCAGCCGGCGAGCCGTCAAAGGACTTTCCGCCAGATAGACCATTTTGAAGCTGGCAAGCACCGGCTGGAAGGGCAAATAGCTTACCGGCAGCTATTTTCAAAGCGTTCACTCGCAATTGGGCTGAAAGTTCGCTCGGCAGAGCTCCCATCTCATTGATTGATACGTCGACAGCCGTTTCAATCAGTGTGCGAGCTCTTGGCTCGTCTATCTCAAGCAGCCGCTGGAAGCCCAGCTGCCAATGTGAAAGGTCATCATCAAACTGGACGCTATCCGATACTACATAGATTATTCCACCGGATGTCTCCAGCCACTGTCCTATTCTGTCTGCGCTATGCATTGCTTGTGCTTCAAACAAACTTTCTGGTTCCGTCTTGTTCATGAGCCTACATTGAAAATGATCTTTGCTCCCTGGGACTCAAAGTCGTACATTACGTGCTTGAGTCCTAAACTGGACATCGCATCTATTAGGGTAGTTCTTTTGCCTGGATCTACGTAGAAGAGGAAAAATCCGCCTCCGCCTGCTCCCATTACCTTACCGCCCGCTGCTCCATTGCTCTTGGCCGTTTCATAGCAGCTGTCGATAAAGTCGTCGCTAATTGATGAAGAGAGAGTTTTCTTCACCTGCCAGTGAGCATCCATCAGTTCTCCGAGAGCTTCAATTCTACCTCTCTCAAGCTGTCTCTTCGTTTCAAATCCGATCTCTTTGATGTGATTAAGCGCTGCTTCCGTGCTCTTGTCCAGCCGGCGCATCTTGCTGTCTTGCTCCTGCAATACATCACCGGCCTTGCGTTCCTTTCCGCTGTAAAACATTACCAACCGGTACTTCAAATCAGCCGTCAGTTCGCCTGGAAGTCTGAGCGGTTCAACAATCACTTTGCCGGTCTTGTCAAATGTCAGGCAGTTAATGCCACCATGGGCAGTGATGTATTGATCTTGCTTTCCGATCGGCTGCTTTAGGAGATTGAGCTCTATGTGACACGCTTCCTCCGCCAGTTGAGCCGGTGTGAGGTATTCTCGCTTGTATGCATGTAATGCGTTCAGAAGTGCGACTGTGAAACAGCTCGAGCTGCCAAGTCCTGAATTGGCCGGCATATCAGCAACCGAGACAGCCTCGATTCCGCGCTCGATCTCCAAGAACTTGAAGGTCTCTCTGAAAATGTCGTGTTGAATCTCGGCGACCGAATCAACAATTTCGGTTTTTGAATAGGACAACCTGATTGAATCGTAAAACCGGCGATTGACCGAAAGATAAACGTATTTGTCTATGCTTGCCGCAATCAGGAAGCCACCGTTGAGACCGTAGTAAGAAGGCAAGTCGGTGCCACCACCTCCGAGAGTGATTCGAAAGGGTGCACGAGATATGATCAACGCGCCTCCTGGGGGGCCTCGTTATGTTGCATGCGTCCGAGCATTTGTCTGATTGACAGGAGCAAAGCTTCCTGAGAGCTATAGCGAGGTGTCCAGCCGAACTTTCTGATCTTGCCGGTGTCTAATCGCAAAGTCGGTACGTCGCCTGGCCAGCCTCTTTCTCCGCCGGTATAGCTGATTTCTACACCGAGCAGCTGCATTGATTCGATTACCACGCGAGCTATCCAGTTAACATCCACGGCGTCTTCCGTGGAGACGTTGTAGACGTTGATTTGATCTTCAACCATCGCCATTACGAAAAAGATCGCATTGAGAAGATCTTCGACGTGCAGGTAAGGTTTGCTTTGCTTTCCGTCGCCAAGGATTTGAAGAGTCTTTTGATTTTGCCTCAGCTTTCGAATGAAATCGAAAGCGACGCCATGGGTCTGTCCTTCGCCCACGATATTACACAGGCGAAATATGTAGCTGGTGATTCCGAACATATGCGAAAACGCGGCAATGAGAGCTTCGGCCCCTAACTTGCCGGCCCCATACATTGAGACCGGAAGCAGCGGTGCAAAGTCTTCCGCAGTCGGCACCCCTCCGGTGTCACCATATACACCCGAGCCTGATAGAAATACTAGTTTCTTCACACCACACTGCCTGATTGCTTCCAGCACTCGGTGTGTTCCTATTATGCTTTGATTGAGATCAAGGCTAGTATCCTGGGCGCCTTTAGCGATATCAGGGTTGGATGCGAAGTGATAGACGATGTCATGACCTTTCATCGACTCGAGCAACTGCGGCGCGTCCATCAGGTCGCCACGGATGATTTGAAAGCGATTGTCCGGCTTAATGTGTTGAAGGTTGCCGACTGGCGAGGAGGTAAAGTTGTCAAATACCGTGACGGAATTAGTCGGTCCAAGCAGAAGTCGCTCAGCCATGCAGCTCCCAATAAAGCCGGCTCCCCCTGTAATAAATGCTTTCATATTGGACTTTCCGCCTCCGGACCCTTCGTTGCTGTTGAAGGATTATCATCTCATAAAACTAGTTGTCAGCGTACCTTTCGAGCTGCTTTGGCAACTTGTCTCGACTTACTTCGTAAACGCGCATCAACTTACCAGGAGATGTAAATACTAATCTGATTGAGCCGGGAAACTGTTGTTGCAATGAAGCGATTGCCTGGTCGGTTTGAGACATGCTTAGCCCGGAGCCTCTAAATGTAGGTTCAGCCAGGACATAGCTTGCCTTGGCGAACTGAATCGCTGTTAGCAATGATTGAGCATCCACCAAGCGCATTTTGACGAAGCGCCAGATTTCCAGCGGAGACGGCAGCAGTGCCTGCCTGTTGGTATAAAGGTACAAAGCAGGATCGTTGTTGGATATAAAAACTGCATGCTCAGGCGTGTGAGCGCGAATCCACCTAGTAGTCAGGCTGTTTTCCTCGGCAAGCTTAACCCGATCGATTACGACTGTCGGCGACACGTTCAGGAACTGGTAGGCACCAAGGTATTGCAATGATTCAGTTGCTGCTCCTAATATCAGATAGCTGGAAATGGCAATTGAAATAGCTGCACAGCCTTTTCGAAACAACGATCGGCAGGGTCTGGCGGAGCACTTCAATCGCTTTGAGATGCTCCGGATGCCGAGGAAGTAAAGATAATAGCTCAGTGGAAGCACTGTGAAAATGTGGCGCCACTCGAGTCTGACCGGCCAAACGCTCAGGGACAAAGCATGAAGCAGAAGATAGATTGCCGGCAGTGATGAGCGTCTTACACCGACGAAAAGACCGATCATCAACGGAGCAATGAGCAGCGGGTAGAGCAACCGGTAGGTGAGCTGGAATTGCAGCGGCGATAGGCGCTCGTATTCAATGTCTTGCAGGAAAGGGAAATATGTGTTGACTTGCATTAGAACCGACCAGTTGAAGCATGATTGTGCCTCTATCGTCAGCAACTGGAGAGCAGGCAAAGTATTGTAGGCATGCGAAACATAGTTGGTATAGAAGGAAAGATACTGCGGGCATTCAGCTCTGGCGGCAGTCTGCCAGATAACTTGGGGGGCAAGAATTGCCGCTGCGACTCCAGCGATCCCTATGGCAGCGGCCGTCCTTTTGCGGACTGCCAGGAAGATAATGCAGGTCAAAACTACGACTAAGCCTTGAGTTCGCAAGGTCGCGCAAAGTGCAACAAGTAGTCCCAATGCTGCCACTGAGATTGGCTTCGTTTGTAGATCGGCAGCTACTCGTTCCGCTAACCACAATGCGGCAATGGAAGCAAGAGCGAACGGCATATCGCTCATAATCATCGGCGCGAAATCAAGGAAATGAAAGTTCAACAGGCACGCCGACATGATGACCAGCGCCAGAGGAATGGTCGTTTTTTTGGTACTTGCCAGATAACATACGGCGCTAATTACGGCAGCGAAGCTTGCCACTATTTGCAGTATCAGTAGCGCAGTCAAGTTCTGTGGAAAGTTGGGACAAAGGCGCCAGATCAACGAAAGCAGAAAGGGAAAACCAATCGGATACTTCGTTTCGGGTGGGCATCCCGGCAAGGAGATAATTTTATAGCCTTGATTCTCTGCGATAGCCTTGGCTGTAACCAGGTAGATTCCGTCATCGTGATACATGCCGAAAAATACCCTGTAGACTTCCAGTGATTTATACGCAAGCGCTCCTGCAAGTACCAGAACTGCAAGTGCAAATAAAATGCAAAGTCGCTCGGTTGCTCGCCCACTCGATAAATAGGTAGATATCCGCTTCACTACTGCACTTGCTGTTAACTTGCAGTGTCAGCGTCAATTTTAACGATCTCGCCAGACATCGTCCCGGCGTCCAGTTTTAAAATCTCTTGAACAACTCTAGCGGTCGGAACGATGCCAGGAAATGAATTTGGAGCGACGGCATTGACTCTAACTCCAAACTTGGAGAATTCGTGAGCCATGTGGATAGTGAGCGTATTCAAAGCGGCTTTGGAGGCCGCATACAGCGACTGACCTTGGTTTTCGTAGAGTTTCAGAGCGGCAGTACTGGATACGTTTACAATATTTCTGCTTAGCCTGAGGTTTTCCTCTCTCTTCTCTTTCCAGAACATCCTGGCGACAGTAACTGCCAGTCTCAGCGGCGCAAGAGCATTTATCTCCATTATGCTTGATGCGTCTTCGAGCAATGTCTGCCCGGTAACTAGCGGCGCAGTAATGTACTGCCCTGCATTATTAATGAGAAGATCGATGCGCCCGAAGCGTGCCATAGTAAGTTCGACTACTCTTAGAATTTGCGATTCATCTTCGAGATCTGCTTTTATCACAAACGTCTTAGGAACCTGTTTGGGCTCTTGTGAAAGCGGATCGATAAAAACCACTTCTTGCGAATCAACCCGAGGTAGCTTTGTTCGGCAGACGGCTGAGATTAGATAGCGCCGGTCCATTTCCGTACACAGGGCTGTTCCTAATCCCCCACCTGCTCCGGTTAGCAGGCATACTCTCATGTTGCTCGGCGAATCGCTCATTTGTGCCACCAGATAATATTTTCGGCTCCCCACGCATCGCAGGTCTCTTTGAAATCGCGATGAATCCACATTATAAGCGAATTGCGAGGGTGGCTGACATTGGAAATGAACGAGTGATAGGAGTAAGGAGTGCATTCAAAGGCTAGCAGTGAATTATTGCGAGGTGGAACTGCTCGCTCGGGTTGATCGACCGGTTGATCGCGATAGGTATACAAGCCTGTTTCTCCGCCATCTCCACGTTCCCAAGGTGGGTTATTCAAATAGATGAGAATGGCAATCGAGCGCATTACCAGTCGCTGATTCTGTCCCGGCTTCGGTGGCGTACTTGGTTGAACGTGAACGTTGGTGGCAACATTGATGCCGCCGTTGCGTTTCTCCGGAAACCAGGAATCGTTTAGATCGTTATGAACATTGCCGGAGTCCCCACCTATCGAGTGATGATGCAGGCAGACTTCGACATCGCCTGATGAGGTGGTGTTGAACAGTCGGACAAAAGTATCATGCCATTGCTGTTCGAAGAACACTTCGAAGGGACCGCATTCAGCATTCTGGAAGCAATAACCATAGGCGTCGTACTTGCGCATGTTGCGGCTGAAGCGATTGTCTTCCGGCTGCTCGGACAATCCCTTCCGCAAGATTGAACGAAAGCCGCTTTCGAGACTCGCGTAGAATTCCGGCAGGAAAACTTCCTGAGCAGTGACATGCTTGAATGGCTTGCTGCGAAGCAGCCAATCTCTTTGCGTCAAGATACTTTCCAGCGGAGTTCCGGCGCAACCCTTCTTGTGTTCCATCAATGCCTCGCCGTTGCTTTGAATGAGGTCGGTCTCGGTACATTTTACACAGTACCGCCGAGCAGACGATAGCCTGACAGATCGAGCTAAGACAGCTTGGTCGTTGACAAGAAATTACCATCTGCATCGAAGTTGTCGTATGACTTCAGTTGACCGGTTGTAGAGTC
>CAZSNX010000126.1:0-9847 GCA_964607945.1 uncultured Candidatus Obscuribacterales bacterium | reverse complement strand
TACGTACTTTTCGTACTTGAGAATCGGCTCACCACAGTTGGGGCAACGCAATTTTTTATTGGCAATCGCTGTTTTGACTCTCACTTCCGACATAGAATTGTCCCTCTGACCAAACACCCACAATGAATATACAGTGCATGCACAATCGGCACTACTTCATTAAGCACAGATTCTCCGCTCGCAAAAGTGTAATATAAAGTCCATGAAGATACTTTCCTCCTTTACCAACGTTCTGTTGACATTGACTCTGGTTGCCGGTTTAGCTGGCTGCCAGAAAGTTTCCTTAAACTCAATTCCAGGTATGCCTGGCAGCAAAACGGAACCCGCAACCAAAGGCGGCGATCAGCCTCCGCCGGCTGCCACTACTACTCCTGCCGCCGCGCCGCTAGAAGGATATTGGACAATCGCCTTTAAGTTCGGTGAGAACGTTAACAAAGCAAGCCTTCAAATTCATCAGGAAGGAAATCAGCTGTCCGGCTCAGGGACCGATGAAGATTCGAATCGAGCTTTCAATGTAACCGGCGTGGTCGACGGTCAGTCTGTGAAGTTCGAAAAGCAGTACGAGATTCCGGACGCCAAAGTGCAAGTTCCAGCCGTACAGTACGAAGGCTCATATGAGATGGTAAGCGAGAAGGACTATCAAGGTCCTTACATGCACGGCAAATACAGCACCATCGTTAACGGCAATCAGGTAAGCGATGAATGGGAAGCGCAACTGACCACTTCTCAAGGACAGGCGGCAGCAGGCGGACAAGAACAGCCTGCCGGAGGCGAGCAGGCAAGCCAGCCGGCACCGTCCGGACCGCCCGGCGGAAAGGCCCCGGACTTGTCGGGGAAATGGAAAACCGCCTATAAATTCAATTTCAAGACCATCAAATCAACAATGTTCCTCCTGCAAGACGGCGGGCATTTGACCGGTCGAGGGGTGGATCAAAACACCAATGAGAAATTCGAAATAGAAAAAGGCTGGTACAACTTCCCCAAAGTGACAATTGTTCGAACTTACAAAAAGGGTAAGGGGGGAGCAGCCTCAGACCGTACTGCTACCTTCAAAGGCACAGTCGAGTGGGTTAACGACAAGGATTATCAAGGTCCATATCTTCATGGTGAGACCCAAGGCGGCGGTGACTGGGAAGCCCAACTGGTCAGATAGCACCAGCCCGATCCGACAGCTATAAAAAGCTTTTAAGCGAATTATTACCGGAGTACAACATGCTACTCCTTGAGATCTGCTAACCTGTGTCGGCTGTCAACTACTTGGCTTCCAATTTAAATGCCCGCAACAGGTCGTCCATATCTACCAATCTTGTTAGCGCTGACTGTTCTTCAGAGCGCGACCCGCTTGGATGCTCGTCCAAGCAATCCAGAGCGCGGTCCAGCTGGGCTTTCTGCTCCCATCAACGGGTTGGTTCAAGGAAACGGCCAACAGCAAGCCAGCTGGTCGCTACCAATTTGCGGTCAACTAGCTAAACCGGCTGCCAATGCTTCAGCCTCCAGCCAGACAGATGGAACCGGCTTCAACCACACCAAAGAGCTGAAAGGAAGAGTTTCGCTTTCAGATGGAATCGATCCGGTGGCGCACCAGGTAAATCAATTACTGGACACTGCGCTGGAGCGCGATCCACAAACACAAGTTCTGGACAAAGCGGTTGCCCATCACCGCACAGTCACGCAAAGGGTGCTCGCGCAAGCCAAGGATGCCGCCGACTACACTGTTCCGTATAGAGGATTCGGCCCCTCCAGCGAAGCTGGTGACATCATTCTCGACGAAAAGATCAAGCTCAAGAGTCGATCTGCTGCTGAATACGCGCGGCAGAAACATATCGATGAACTGCACGTAAAAGTAGTGACCGGCGTCATGCAAATAGCCATGGGAATGGGTATGACCGACAAGACGCGTGCACGGCAAGTAATAGACAGCGGGGTCAACTCACTTGCTGAGCTAGTCGGACAACCCAAGGCAGACGAAACTCTAAAGACATTGTCCAACTGGTCGAAACAGATTGAGGTTCCGGAGTCGGTCTACAAACAAGGCGTCTGGGACGTTAATCAGCGCAAGGACAAATTCAAAGCAGTCGTTACAAGCGCGCTCGACAACGACCCGGTAGTTAGCGAGATTCAAAGGCGCCTGCACAAATACAATCACCGCAGCAATTTCGCTCGCGTATCTGCTCATGTGGTGGAAACTGCGCTGGGTGTCGGCGCAATGGCGCCCGAGTTTATCGGAACAGCTGCAAAGGCCGCGCTTATCACCTTCATCATGGCAACCGGTGGGCCCGAGCAATCAAAGCTTCTAAAGGAGCTCTATCTGGATAAGCGGTTCGAGAGCCGCTGGAAGGTGCTAACCGAAGAAGCTCATCTTGCCCTTGAGAATTATCATGTCGCAATCTTGACCCATAATCCCGTGCTGTTGGCCTGCTCTGAATCGCTCGTCAAAGACATGAGCGGCGCCAGTACTGTCACTCAACTTTTCGGACAGAGTGTGCTTCCAGCATACACATCGGAATCTGGCGCCGGCCTAGCAGACCCGCAAATCGCCGCCACCAAAAGCGCCACCAACTAATAACACCTGCTAATAACACCTGCGCACCAGGCGCAATACCGCATTAGAGAGCGCGCAGCACCAGAGCATATCCAATCGAAACCCGGTTGAATTGAGCGTTTACCCTTGCCTGTTTCAACGATTTATTGTCCAGGCCGCGCAACTGCACCGCCAATAAATTGACTGCCACTAAGTCATTTGAAACATTATCAGCTTCAGCACGCAATCTTAGCCAAGTCAAGCAGATGTCAGTTGGAGTATATTAGCAAGGCGGGCAGAGCGGTGTTCTTGTTAACCGCCGCGATATGAAGTACTCAAGGGATTGCAGAAGCAGGATGGCAGTAGTAGAACAACATTCCCCAGAGTTGAAGTTGTCGGTAGGCAAGTTCGTGAAAGTACTTGCTCTGGCTGCTTTAATGGCACTGGGTTGCCAGAGTCCATCCAAAGCGCAGATCTTTCAATCGCAGACCTCCGGTTT
This sequence comes from uncultured Candidatus Obscuribacterales bacterium, assembly GCA_964607945.1. Classification (GTDB taxonomy): domain Bacteria; phylum Cyanobacteriota; class Vampirovibrionia; order Obscuribacterales; family Obscuribacteraceae; genus JAGVKB01. Next base: position 6,827 of record CAZSNX010000126.1, on the reverse strand, counting down.
CCTTGGTGCCGGTCAGGCACAAAGCGGCGGACTTGCGCCGATCGATCTGCATTCCGGTGACACGTACAGATTTCAACCGTCATCAAATCTGATTGCACAGGCTGCACCACCGCAATTCGTTCCGACCGACGTGACACCATTCGCACTGACCGGTGAGCGTTCGACATACACGCCAGGCTACAAGTTTCGGATCTTTCAGTACTTGCCGGCGCGACTCTGGATCAACTGCACGACGGAAGTATCACAGCGAATCGACACCAACGTCTTTTTCACCTACAGCCATCCGAAGTTCGACTACGCTTTCCGGGCACTGCCGAACATAACCGTAGGCTATAACGTGCTCAGGAACACAAGTGTCTATTGCAACTATTTCGTCATCAAAGACACCTTTGCTCAGCACCCGGCCCTCCTCAACTTTCCTACTACTATGTCCTTGTCGATGGGCGTGCGCCAGGACTTTCCAATCGGCAAAAAGACCAACATCCAGCTAGATTTCCAAGCCAGAGAACTCTGGCAAACCAGCCATTTACACCAATTCGACTTCATCCCTGCGCTCAACATCACGCATGTAGTCAATCCTAATCATATATTTTTCGGAAGCACTCTCTTGCAGCTGAGGGGCAGAGAGTATTTTGCCGCTCCAACCCGAGAGATAGATCCTTTCTACACCGTAGGCTATGTATACAGACGAGGTAAGTGGACATTCGTAGCCAACGACACACTCGTCACCAACTTTAGAAGCCCACCGTTCCATGGCTCCATTCCAAGGCAAGGCAACGTCACTATGATTGCCGACCTGGAGTTGTCACGCCCCGTTATTAACAAGTTCCCCGCGCTTGTAGCTTTTGTCAGAGCTGAGCCTATCTGGAACTGGAGCTCGCACAAGGCTCCCGGATTGAGCGGCTTTGATTTCCGTCTGTTTACGGGATTGAGGTTGAGCCTGAACAAGCCGACTTACTTCGGAGCGATCGAGAAGTTGAGAGAGCAACTGCTCGAATCGGAAGGACTTCAAAAGTCACCGTCGATTTCAGCCCGCCCGAACGGTAAAAGAAAAGTAGCTCGTCTAAACACTTCCCCGAGCATCTCCACCGCATCAGCACCAAAGGCACCGCAGTTGATACTACCGCCGTGGGAAACGCCGATGAAGACATTTATTCATCAGTCAGCTCCACCCGCTGCACCACAAACGGTACCGCTCTCCCCGCCAAGCGTGAGTACCGAAAGTCCGAAGCCGCTGGTTGAATCCTAACCAAACTTCTGCGAAGCAACAACCGCGTTCAGAATTTTGCAGCAGGCTCCTTTACCGGCACGAAATCAGGAGTCCGGTTAACCCTCTCGCAAACCTTCGCCTAAACAGCTATAGAATTCCTAGTTGCAGCGACCAAAGTTGCAATATCAGGAGATTACTCCTAATTTGCGTCCGACTTTACCGAATGCTTCCAGGCAGCGATCGAGGTCATCTATGCTGTGCGCAGCGGAGATCTGCGCTCGCAATCGGGCTTCTCCTTGAGGCACAACCGGATACCATAAGCCTTTGATATACACGCCATTGTCGAGCAGCTCTCTGCTCATATCCATAGCAACCGCTGCCTCCCCCAACATTACCGGAACGATCGGATGGATTCCCTCTAAGATTCGGAAGCCCAGGCGCTTAATCTCTTTGCGGAAGTACTGAGTATTTTCGTGCAGTTTCACAACCAGTGAATTGTCTTCTTCAAGCATTTTGAAAGCTTCCAAAGCCGCACAAACAATCGGCGGTGGAACAGTGTTTGAGAAGGTGTATGGTCTGGATTTCTGCCGCAGAAACTCGATAAGCTCCTTCTTGCCGGTAATGAAACCGCCAGCAGCTCCTCCCAATGCCTTGCCCAGGGTTCCGGATATGACATCGATCTTTCCATGCACGCCCAGAGCTTCCGGCGTCCCCCGGCCGGTTGCACCGAGGGCACCGGTGGCGTGCGATTCATCCACAAACAGCAAAGCGTTGTGTTTTGAAGCGAGATCCACAAGCTCCTTCAAGGGGGCCAGATCTCCTTCCATGCTGAACACGCCGTCGGTGGCAATGACCTTGATACGGTAACCCTTGCTGTCGTCTTCTTCCAACCATTGCTTAAGCGTGGCAATCTGATTATGCGGGTAAGGTCTGGAATCAGTGCTCTTTGCCACTATTCGGCAGAGACGTACACCATCGATGATGCTGGCGTGATTCAATTGATCGCTATAAATAACATCCTTATAGTCTTGGTGGCCGAGCCCATGCGCTAAGAGACCGGTAAAGAAAGCCTCATTGGCGGCAAAGCAAGAGGAGTGCAAAATTGCATCTTCGCATCCGAAAAACTCCGCGATCTTCTGCTCTAGTTGCATATGAATCGGTTGCGTGCCACAGAGGAAACGAACCGAAGCCATTCCAAAACCCCACTTCTCCAAGCCGAGTTTCGCCGCTTCCTTAATACGCGGATGATTCGCCAATCCAAGATAATTGTTGGAAGCAAGCATCACTGCGCTCTTGCCACCAACCGTTACCACCCCGTTTTGCTCACTTTCTACCGGCACTTCATATTTGTAAGTCTTACTGTCTTTAGCAGATGACAGCTCTTTGCCCAGCGCAGCGTAGAGATCTTTTACAGACCTTATGGATTCGGGGCTCGACGTGACCATCGTTATTCTCCTATCTTGATGTTGGGTGCTCCGGAGTGCGAGGCGCCTATGTTCAGTCGTCGCCATCGCAAGCAACACTGAGCTTGCTGAGCGGACTTGTCTATTTCCCTAAACTGTCTTACCGTCCGGCGAAAAGACCAGCTTCATCTCTTGACCGGTGGTCAAAACCTCGAAGGCTTCACGATATTCGTCGAGACGATAATCTTTGCTGCCGATGATCTTTTCCAATTGTGACTTCATGTCGAATTGATTGGAACGCAAAAGTCTCAACATGGTTTCCCAGGTATCGTACATCTTCCTGCCAAATATTCCTTTGACAGTCACGCCTTTCCAGATGACACCATTGGCGATATCAAACCTGGGTAGTGGCTCGCGAGCGATACCAAGCAAGATCACCGTGCCGCCGTTCCTGACTATTTTGAAAGCGTCTTGATAAGCGGGAATCGAGCCTGACATTTCCAGCACTACGTCGACCCCATTTGAACCGGTCTCCCATCTCTCCACAGCTTGATGCAATCCACTCGAACCCTTTGAAACATCGAAACAATGATCGGCACCGAATTCAGTGGCTAGCTCAAATCGGCGATCGACATCAGCGGCTTCGGTCAGGTAAATTCGCCCGGCGCCAAAAGCTTTACAGAGGAACGTCGCCATCAGCCCGAGCGGACCGGCTCCAAGTATAGCTACCGACTTGCCCCTAACGTCCGCCTCATCGACTGTATGAACGGCGTTGCCGAATGCGTCCAGCAGCGCTCCTATTCTCGGCGAGAGCTGGGAAGTGTCACCACCTTTACCCAGCAAAATAACGTTCTTGTACGGCACTACGACTTTCTGGGCGAAACAGCCGTCCAGATGCACTCCCTTCACTTTCACATTGACGCAGATGTGCTCCTGCCCGGTTCTGCAAAGCAGACAATGCCCGCATGCCAGATGCATCTCGGCCGTAACATAATCACCCGGCTCGACCAAGAGACTGTCCGGAACTCCGTGCCAATGCTCCGCAGTTACACCCGGACCGACTTCTTCGACGATGCCGCAAAATTCATGCCCGACAATAATCGGACGATAATCCGCCGGAGATGCCAGATAACGCTGCATCTCTCGCCTGATTCCCTCGCTGCCGGCGCTGTTGTAAATGCTCTTGTCCGTACCGCAGACGGCAGTGGACAGAACTCGAATCTTAACCTCACCAAAGCCAGCTTGCGGCTCAACCACGTCATTCTTGAGAGTAAGACCGCTGACTGCGACATCTTCCTTAATTAAGCACTTCATAGTGTTCCTAGTATTGCCGGCGCCGACTTCACGAGCAGTTAAACCCAAACCCTGTTCCTTACCCGGCACAGTCATAGGCGCGACATCTCCCCTGGTTGGCATCGGTTACTGCTCCATACATCACAAACAGTGGAAACTCTACTTCACAAAAGGCAAAAACTACAAGATGACTGACGCCCTCTTGCGATCTTTCGTCCTCATTGAAACTCAACATCCAAAATCCGCAAGTCGATGCTTAAGCTCGGCACTGAGGCGCAAACATTTCACAACCGGCCTGCCCTAAGCCGGGCGCTGGACGCTTAGAAAAGACGCTCCCTTAGCTATTCTTTAGTTGCCAAGATTGAGGTTGGCTCTTAGATTACAAGGTGGTCGCAATGGTTTCTTCAGATTTGATTGGGTAACAATAATAATGAGCTTTCACCAACAAGGACCGTCCGGTACGAACCCAGAAAAAGATTTGATCGAGGTAGAACTGGAACTAATCCTTCCTTGCGTGGCGGAAGAGACAATTGTCAAAACGATTCTGGAAGGAAGCATCGGGGTCAATAATCGCGAGATGACCGAGCCGGGGCTGCGCTTCGTCAGGCACTTACTGTCAACCTCGCGTCCGGCCAGAAGCGGCTTCATTCCGAATTTCAAGGATATCGAGACAGTCAGAGAGCTCGCCCGGCAGTTCATCAGACGATGCGGCGGCGCTGCGCTTGCTTTGCAAGCGTTGATACGGATAGCCCATTTCGAACAAGCCTAACCAGCCGGGAATTCCGGCTTACATTCCCAGAATGCTGTAACCGCAATCGGCGTGAATGATCTCACCGGTAACTCCGCTGGACATGTTGCTGACGAAGTAGAGAGCGGTCTTGCCTACTTCTTCGGCTTGAATGTTGCGCTTCAAAGGTGCTTTCGCTTCAACCACCTTGAGCATCTCCCGGAATCCGGCGATGCCCATCGCTGCAAGGGTGCGTACTGGTCCAGCCGAAATCGCATTAACTCGAATATTCTTGTCGCCGAGATCCGCCGCAAGATAACGAACGCTGGCTTCCAGCGCAGCTTTTGCAACACCCATCACGTTGTAGTGCGGAACCACCTTTTCCGCTCCGTAATAGGTCAACGTCACAATGCTGCCGCCATTGCCGTTCATCATCTCGGAGGCACGCTTGGCTACGGCGGTCAAAGTGTAAGCGCTGACATCCATGGCTAGCTTGAAGCCGTCGCGAGTCGTGTCTACGAAATGTCCTTCCAAATCTTGCTTGTTGGCGAAAGCCACTGCGTGAATGACGAAATCAATTGTTTCCCACTGTTTCTTGAGCTGGGTAAAAATCTTGTCAATTGCCTCGTCGCTGGAGAGATCGCACTGCTCGACAAACTTCGAACCTACGCTGTCGGCCAGAGGACGAATGCGCCTTTCGAGAGCCTCGCCCTGATAGGTAAATGCCAGCTCGGCGCCTTCTTCGTGAAGAGCTTTAGCGCAATACCACGCCAAGCTATGATCGTTCGCCACACCAAATATGATGCCCTTCTTGCCTACTAGCATGCCCATAAATTCTCAGTCCTCATCTACTTGCGAGCGCTCCGAACTTGGCTCGATTACCCTTTGCATCAGCCAAGGCTGACTGGAAATCGACTACCGGCCGCTGCTGGCTCGCTGTCTGCGCCGTTGCCGCCGAGACCTGAGATTATGCCACAAGGAAAGCCCGCGATTGACCGACCGTAAAGCAGCATCAGTTAACGGTCGTTCATATTTAGACCGGCAATTTCCGGCAAATTCAGGCAAGACCGACCAGATTCCGGCTTCCAGCGCTCTCTTGTCTACCTCTATGGTGTAAGCTTTTTAGCATTAGATTCCGGTGTGGTTTACCAGTGGAAGAAGAGCTGGATCGTGCCCTTCAGGTAGATGTCTTGATTGCGTCTCTGCGCATGAGCCAGAGCCAATCACGAGATTTACTCGAATATCTTTCCAATATGCTTGAAAACGCCTTGCCGGCAATCACCTCGGTCAAGCGCGGAGGCTGGCTGCTTTCAGCCAAGAAGCCGGTCGAAGAGCTTACGGTTAGATTCGACGACTATCATTACCAGATCGCCCGAAAGAAGAACGGCTCGTTCTCGGCCATTCAAATGAAAATTGTGCGCGGAGTGGTACTCAAGAACAGCGAGATTCCAGTCGAGCAATGCATCGACGAGATAGTTGCGGGGCTGGCGAAATTTACCGAGCAAAATGCCGAAGCACGCATGGCATTAAACAGATTCGTTACTGGAGGCTGATGTTATGTGGCCGTTCGCCAGGGAATCGGAAGCGGACAAGCGCAAGCGAGAGCTGCAAGAAAAAACAGTGCAAGCACTCGAGCGCGGAGAGCTTCCGCCGATTGCGCGCCAGCGCTTGGAAGAACGCAAGGCGCTGGGCAGCAACTTCTTCACAAGCGATCTTTCCACTCGGGAGTACCTGCTCTGCCGCGAGGCCGGCTTTGAGACTCTAGGTCAGGTAATGGGTTCTTGCTTCTTTAAGATCGGCTTCCGAGGCTACTACAACCGACGCTGGTCCGGCACAGGCGAGCTTGCAAATTTGACTTACGCCGAATCGGAAGCGCGGCGGCTAGCCATCTCAAGAATGGAACAAGAAGCCGCGCTGCTGGAAGCCACCGGAGTTCTGGGAGTGAGGCTGACCATGCGCGGTTATGATTGGAGCTCAGGACTGATGGAGTTCACCGCCTTCGGCACCGCCATCAAAGTGCCGGGCTGGAAGGCTGATGAACAGATGTTTAGCAGCAGCTTAAACGGTCAGGAGTTCTGGCAGCTCTATCGTGCCGGATATAGACCAAAAGGCTTGGCGTTCGGTGTATGTTGCTACTACATTTTCACTAACGTTCAGGCACTTAAGCAGATGGTCAACTGGTGGGGAGGCAGCC
>CAZSNX010000125.1:0-9854 GCA_964607945.1 uncultured Candidatus Obscuribacterales bacterium | reverse complement strand
TTGAAAGGCTACTTGGCTGATCGGATAAACATAGTTCTGTCCGGAGCCGGATAGCGGCTCGGAAAGTATGAATGCAGGCTCGCCGAACCTCAGCTTCACGGACGTCAGCTCGTCTCCAAGTTTCACGCCGAAATCAGGACCGACCAGTGCGCTTTCGAAGATGCGCAGCGCTTCCACCTGCCCGTTGCGCATATAAACTTGCACGGCACTGGATTTGGTGCCGGGTTTGCGAAAGGTTAGCACGGTCCAACCATTGACAGTATACCGCTCCGAGCCGCCCAATGTAGTGAGCGCTTGCATGGCCTGAGTTTCTGAACAACCGAGACGAACCAGCGGGATACCGGTCACTACATTTGGTGGCAAAAGAGCCACCTCGGCCAGCCGCGAATCGCGCTTAGCCGCTTGTTCATTACGCCGCGGCGATACGATTTGATCAGCATAGAAGCTCTCAACCGGAGCCAAATTACCGATTGCACCGCCGCTCCTGGGGGCAGCGATCGGAGCGGGCATCGGCGCCGGATAAGACTCTTTCGACGGTCGAATTGGCGATACAGTTGCAGGAGCCGACCCTCCGCGCATGAGCGAACCGCGAACATTTGTACCGCCCCCAGCTCTTCCTCCGCCTCCCAAAGCGGCACCATACGATTGCATTGGCAGCTGGGATCGAAAGTCACTAACCACCGGTCTATCGTCTAAAATTTGAAATTGCCGGGCCTGACCATTTGGTTTTTCCTTATCGGTTCGCTGGGAGTAAGTACGCTTACTCTTGGATGCTAACTCCGCACCGCGTTGTTTTCCTTCGTCATCATTAACCGCGGACGACGGTCGTCCCTCTACGCTTTGTTGAGCAGCCTCCAAACCTTGTGCCAGATTGAACAACTTACTGGCTGAACTGGTTAGCCGTTGGCGCGATTCCGGAGACAACTTTCCAACTGCCGCCTCCGCCTTTGCTTTCTCTCGCTCCCAGATGCCTTGGGCATTGCCATATCCATAGTTCGCAGCCTGCTCCTCCGCCGGCGGTCCAGCTGCTACGGTCGCCACCATTTTTGCGTCTTTGCCCTTTTGATTCTTACTTTTATTAAGCAGGTCTACATCCCGCTCCCAAAATCCCTTCTTTCCGGCAAGAGCAGGTTCACCGTTGATTACAGCACCGGCATCTGCCTCGCTGCTGCCCGCCATCACGGCGCTATCCAATCGGGTTGGAGGCATTTCCCCCCAGGCTATTACATTAGAGCCTTTCTTGACTTCAGGCTGTAGCACTGGCGGAGTTGCTATCGCTTGCGGGCGGATAGCCAATCGATAATCAGTTGGTCCTTGAGCAGCCTGCTGGACATTCAGCGAATTTTGATCTGCCTGAAACTTAGGCTTGTTCATGGCAATTTGCGGCACATTTCTTACACGCTGCAAGATATCTTGCAACAACTTAATACCGGCTTCCGGTGGCGAAGAGCGGTTAATCTGAATGTGGCCGGTAAACAGGGCTTTGCCGGACTTGCCGGTCGAATTGAGAGTTTCATTCACTCGTGGATCAGCAACCGTAGCCGGTTTAGGCACCGCTAAAGCGCCCGACTTCATATACGTGCTGTCGACGCCTCGCAAAACCGAATCGCGCTTATTTTGTGCCGGCGCCGCCGTTAGGCTGGAAAGATATAGACTGGCAGCCAGCAGGAAAGTTGCCCCGGCAGCAAGACATTTGGGATTCAGACAGTACTTCAATTTAGCCTCCAGTTTTCGCCTCGATCAGCTTAGACTCCCAATCTTCCAGCTCGGATTGATTGATGAGCCCTCGGCGCGTGGATACATAAACAGCGCGACAGCGCTGATTGAACTCGGTGTCATGAGACTCGCTGCGTCCGGGAATTCCCAGTTTGGCATAAAGAGACTTCAGTCTCGATTGAACGGCCTTCTCCGTCAAATACAAACGCTTGGCGATGGAATGGTCGGTCAGACCAAGAGCGATACAGGCCAATGCCTCGTATTCCGCAGCAGTCAGATTTGTTGCCCGGTTTTGAGTGCGCTGGATTACTCTGCCAATGCTTGGATGAATCCAGCAGTCACCAGACAAGACAGCTTTGGCAGCCTCGACTACTTGATCGTTGGAAGCATTCTTCAGTACGTAACCAAATACACCATTAGCCGGAACAATCTTCCAAAGCTGCCTGACATACACTTCATCGGCAAAGTTGGAAAGCATGATCACTCCGGTCTCCGGCAACTGTTGCAAGATCTGCTCCGCAGCCTTGATGCCTGATTGCTTCGGCATTTTAATATCCAAGAACACCAGGTCCGGTTTGAGCTTCAGTGCAGTGTCAACCGCCGCTTGACCGTCTGCCACTTCGTGGATATTCGGTTGCTCCGGAAGATTAGCGGCCAGCAGGTCTTTCAGCCACTTGCGGTCCCTATCTTCATCATCGGCAATCAATATTGTCATCTCTGCTTTCCTTTCAGCTCCTGTCAGCCCTAATCTCCAGTTTCAACTCCGTACCGGAAGCATACTCCGCCGGTCTCCGCCATTCCACACGCGCGCCAATCAACTGTGCTCGTTGTCTGATATTGATCAGACCATGTGAATCCTTTCGAATCAATTTGGGATCTATTCCTTTACCGTCATCGGTCACCGAAATTACAAGATTTCCGTTATTGCTCTCAATCGCCAAATGCACTCTCTTCGCCTTCGCATGCTTGTGAACGTTGTTGAGCGCTTCCTGCACTATTCGATAGAGCTGTAGCTTCGCAAACCAGCCTACATTGTCAGTCTGCGCTTCGGTCACACCATCAGTGAATTCGCCCTCAATCGAACTTTCGCGAGAACAAATGTTGAGAAGGTTCTCCAATGCCGGAACAAAGCCCATCGTCTCCAACACCGATGGATGCAGATCGTTTATTACGCGCCGCATCTCCGTCACGGCCGCATCCAACCGCTCCCTCATTTGCAGCGGGACAGGATTGTCACCCAAGTCTTGCGAAAGGCGATCGGCCATGCGCGCCACCGCAGACAGTGCAGGCAGTGTTTCGTCATGAAGGTCTTCGGCAATCCGCCTGCGCTCCTCTTCGGCTCTGACCTGCATTGCTTCGCGAGCAGCTGCCAGCTCTCTGTTGCGCTCTCTCAAGTCCGTGTCCAGGTAAATCACCGTACCTAGAACAAAACTGGCAAAAATAACTGCTAATGGCGGCACCACCGGCACTGCCATATGAAAGCCCTGAAAGCACAACTGAGCGACAACCAGCAGCACCAAAGTACCGAACAAGAAAAACGCGGTTCGAGTGCTCATCGGCAAAGCCGAGCAGAAAGCACCAAAAATCGCCCCAAGAAAGATTAGGAAATGCCGCGCGATGTCTTTTGCGAAGCTGAAAATCACTTGATTGTCGAGCAGGGTCGAAATTGCCTGCGCCTGCACCTCAAGCTCCGGCACCGAATCGTTAAGTGGTGTATTGCAGCGCGATGGATCGTCATGACGCGAAGTGAACACCGAGCCGATCAAGACGATTTTCCCTTTGAATATCTGCGGGTCAAAATCAGCAGAGAGAATATCCGGCAAAGATATCGATGGATACTTTGTCCGCCGGAAATTTATGTACACGGGCTGATCGGGCAGCTGAGACATAAACTGGCTGGCAGGTCCAACGCCCTTCACCCGCCTATAAACATCAATCACAGCCTCGCATAAGGTAGGCACGGGTGCCAATCCAATCTCTTCTGGATTCTTGCTCTTGCTCCAATAATTAACCGGCAAGCGATAGACAACTCCATTAGACTCACGAGCCAGCTCACTGTAGCCATAGGCGGCGGAATGCGTCATAAATTCTGCAGCCGGAAGGTCTGTGCTGCCCTCCAGACTGCCGAACAAAGAGACTACGACATTGCGGTGCCGGCTAAACAACCTGATCAAATCTGGATTGGCGGCACCCCTTAAGTCCAGATCGATTGCCACCAGGGCAGGCTCGCCACGCTCGATTACAGAGAGCGCCTCCCCGAGAATGCTTTGAGAGCGCAGCTCATTAAAGCGCGCGATCCCGAGATCGAATTGAGCGGAATCATCGAAAGTGACCAGCGAAACATCCGGCGAAACCGGCGGCTTGGAGCTCATTGCATAGAGTTGATTCGATACTTTGTATCGCCATTTCAACATGCTCAGCTCGAGACTCTCCAGAAAAGGGGACTGACCGAGAAGCACGGCTGCAAGACAGCCTGCAACGGCGCCCCAAAACAGCCGCTGGAAGAACAGAGCATCCTGTCCTTTCAACTTTAGTCCTGAAGAGAGAAGTCGCTTCACAGGCGCCGTTGGGAGCCTCATTGTTTCTCCGGAGCACGGTTTCAGCTCCAAGAGTAGTTTACCCGACAATTCTGCGCAATTTCCTGGGGTTAACCCCAAATGCTGAACTACGTTCTTCCCGGCGTACTGAAGTCCGGCAACCGATAGCCTTTAGATAGCAGTTCCAGCGGAACGACCAACCATTTCAGAGGTTCTTATAATGAAACGATTTGCCATAACGCAGTTTGTGACACTTGCGGCATCCTTATTTATCGCGCCGATTGCCAACGCCGCCGGAATGATTATGGTAGACCCAGTAGCAGGTGGGCTTGCTATGCTTCCGCCGGTTCGCCCACCGATGCCTGTCGTCACACCGCCGGCACACCGGCCTGTCCGGCCGCCACACCACCCTCCCAGTCCGGTTGTGCGGCCAATCCTGAAGGGCAATGTTACTTTCGGACTGCATCTGCAAGCCGAGAATATAAAGGTTGACATCAGCGACCAGGTCGCCAAGACATACATTAGTCAAACCTTCGTCAACAACACCGACCAAAACCTGGCAGGCACTTATCTCTTTCCTCTGCCAGAGGACACAACCTTCAGCTCGTTCTCGCTTCACATCGACGGCAAACCGATCGAAGGGAAGATCCTCGAAGCTAACGAGGCACGCCAGCAGTACGAAGAGATTGTTCGCCGGATGGTGGACCCCGGACTGCTTGAATATGCGGACTACAAAACCGTCAGAGCTCGCATCTTTCCAATTCCGGCTCATGGCACCAAGAAGGTCGAGCTGGAGTACACGCAAGTTCTCAAGGCGGAAAACGGCATGCTCAAGTATCGCTTTCCACTTAAGGCGGAGGGGCAGAGCGCACCGGCTGATGAGATTAAGGTAGACGTAAAACTGGCAAGCAAGCAGGGCTTGCGCACAATCTGGTCGCCAAGCCACACCATAAGCTCGACCAAGACTGACGATCATCACGCCAAAATCGCCTTTCTCGCACACGACAGCGTGCCCGACAAGGACTTCCTGCTCTATTACAGCGTTTCCGACAAAGATCTGGCAGCCAATTTACTGACTAACAAGGAGAGCGGACAAGACGGGTACTTCCTTTTGACGCTCACACCGCCGGTGGAGACGAAACAGGTTTTGGGCAAAGACATCGTTCTAGTAACCGATACGTCCGGGTCTATGTCAGGCGAAAAGATGGCTGAGAACAAGAAAGCGCTCAAATACATTATCAATGCATTGAATGCAAACGATCATTTCAACATCGTTCAGTTCAACACCGACGCCGAACGTTTCAAACCGAATCTCGTGCAGGCAACGCCCGACAATAAGAAGTCCGCACTGTCGTTCATCGACGATCTCGAAGCGCATGGCGGCACCAATATTGGTGATGCTTTGCGCAACGCCACGTCAAATCTCAAGCAGGCTTCCGAGCGTCCAGCGTACATCGTTTTGATGACCGATGGTGAACCGACAGTCGGCGAAACCAGCATTCCCAATCTATTAAAATCCATCCCTTCGGACAGAGACATCAGACTCTTCGACTTCGGAGTCGGCTACGACGTAAACACCAAGTTGCTCAACAAGTTGGCAGAAATGCACCATGGCACCAGCCAATACATTGAACCGAATGAAGACATGGAAACGGCTCTGTCTAACTTCTACAACAAGATCAAAAGCCCCGTGTTGACGGATGTGAAAATCACATATGAGGGAATTCAAGCAAAGAACATCTATCCCAAGGAAGTTACCGATCTCTTTTCCGGCACCCAGGCACTTCTAATTGGGCGCTACAAAGGGTCCGGCAAGGCAGTCGTTCGTCTAACTGGGAAGGTAAATGGAATTGCCAAGGCATATTCATTCCCGCTCACATTCACTGATGAAGAGAGCGGACATACCTATCTGCCGCGGCTCTGGGCGATGAGACGAATCGGCTATTTGACGGAAGTTGCGCAAGAAAACGGCAACAACCGCGAAGTCGTCGACGAGATAATCGCATTGTCGAAGAAGTACGGCATCATTTCCGCCTATACATCGTTCTTGGTGACCGACCCAAGCGAAAACCACCGACTGCCGGTGGCAACACCGACACCGATGCCGAGTGCCAGACCGACTCCGGCGTTCTTCGGAGGTGCATTGCGAAGCGTTGCAGCCTCGTTGCCGCCGACCAGACTCGATTCGTTCGTTCACAGCGGCGGAGGCGGTTCTGCAGCCCCTGCCCCAATGGAAGCCGCACGACAGAAGCCCGGCTCCCGAGACGGGCATGCGCCTTATGGAAACGCCTATTCATCTTTGCACAAGAACGAAACAGCAATTAGAGGTCGCCTGGCCATGAGCCTCCAAGCCGAGGCCGGCCCATCGCTGGCAAGCTCGGCAGAATTCTCAGATCTCACGGTTAAGGCTAAAAAGGTCAGCGACTTCGCCAGTATCGGTACAAGCGGCAAGGACGCAGTCGACTTTTCCAAGAAAGTCCGCAATTATCAGTGGACAGTAGCGGTCGAAGATCAACGCGCCGACAAGGAAAGCGGAGTGAAGAGCATCGAAGACAAGACCTTTTACCTTAAAAATGGATTCTGGACAGACAGCACATTCGAATCCGGGAACATGGGCAAGGCCGAGGTCGTCAAATTTGGTAGTGACAGGTACTTCGACCTCATCAAATCGAATCCTGGCATTTCAAAGTACTTGGCGGTGGGAAGACAGGTGATTCTTGTTTTCAAAGGACACATCTACAAAATAGTGGACGCCTCTAGCGCCAACGGGTAGGCAACCGGTGAACGCCCATCCACCCGACAGTCCCGAGTTCGCCGATTGCCAGATAAGAGATGCAGAGGAGCTCAGCCGTAAGGAGCTCCTCTGATCTCTTTTTGATTGCTTACTTCTCTTTCTCGACGACTTTGAACGGATGATAGCCCTGGTTGCGAAGAAAGGCTTTGATCGATACCAGGTCAATCATTCCGGGATCGTAGCTGAGCGTGAGGCGCGCCCACGAATTCAAGCCTGGTGATTGATAGTAGTCATAGTATCTTTCGCCAGGATACTCTATCTTTGCCTTGGACACACCTTGAATCAGTTTCAATTTTCGCTCGACCTCGTGCAGGCAAGACATGCACATCGAGCCAGAGAGCTTCATTTCAGTAAATCGAGTACGACCGGACGGCCGGAGAGCCGGCGGATTGGAAGCTGCATCAGCCGCGCCTTTGCTGTTTTCTGACTTTGGCTCGGCTGAATGCGACGATGCCTCTTGCTGCTCAGGCTTGGACGATGCCGCCTTACCTTCCGGCTCAGTGGCTGTCGTTTGCTCTGTTGATTTTGACGATGATTTCTTTTCCGCGGGCTCCGCTGATGAGTCTTGCCGCTTAGTTTCCATTTCGACAGCTGCTTCGTTTTCCGCTCCGGCCGAACAGTTAATTGATGTAGTTACTAAAAAGGCGGCAATTGCAATATCAAATAAATGTGCGCGATTTGCTTCCAAAGTCTTCATGACGCCTCGTGCCGATCACGGTTATCCACAAACTCAGTCTAGCCGACTGCCGCCCCCGGATTGGAACCGGCAACGCCTGCAACAATCGCCGCAGGCAGATTAATTTCTAATAAACCACACATCCTGCCGTACCGCAGCATTACAGAGCGCACAGAACTTCATCAATTCAAATTCTTAAACTCCAGGTAGGATGGGAGGTTGCTATCATTGACATTCGACTTTATGACCGGACAATAAAAAACCATGTCTACTCTTCTTGAGTCGCGCAGAACCTTCCTCGACACCGTCGTGAGCCCAGCCGAATTGAAACGGCTCGACCCGCTTCAGCTTCAGGCATTCGCAGACGAGATTCGAGAGGAAGTAATCCAAAGCGTCTCAAAAACCGGCGGCCATTTGGCGTCCAATCTGGGCATCGTCGAAATCACTCTGGCGCTGCACTACGTTTTCGATAGCCCGCAAGACAAGATTGTGTGGGATGTCGGACATCAGGCCTACGTCCATAAAATGATTACCGGAAGGCGAGAGCAGTTCAAAACGCTTCGTCAATTCAAGGGCTTAAGTGGATTTGTCACTCCGGTCGAAAGTGAGCACGATGCCTTCATTGCCGGTCACAGCTCGACAGCAGCTTCATTGGCAGTTGGAATGGCTATTGCTCGCGACCACCTGCAACAAGATCATAAAGTAATTGCAGTGATCGGAGACGGCGGATTGACTGGTGGAATGGCTTTGGAGGCGATCAATCACCTCGGTCATATTCAACGTAATGTTCTGATTATCTTGAACGATAACGAGATGTCGATCAGTGAAAACCTGGGCGGTCTCTCGCAGTACATGAAGCGCATCAAGCAGACCTTCTTCTACAACGACATCAAGCAAAAGATTGACGAGATCGAGATTCAGCTGGACAACATTAAGTTGCGCCCGGTCATCAGAGATTTGATCTCCGCAGTCAAACGCAAGGCTAAAGAGCGCTTCGATACACCAGGAATCGTATTCGAGAAACTGGGCATCAATTACACCGGTCCGGTAGACGGTCACGATGTAAATGCCGTAATCAGAGCGCTGGCATCTTTGAAGGACAGCGATGCTCCGCAGATTCTGCACCTCATTACTCAAAAGGGTAAGGGTTACGCTCCGGCGGAAGAAGATTCAATCAAGTATCACGGCGTCTCAGCCTTCAGCCCGGAAAAGGTTGAACCGGCCCAGCCGCCCAAGCCCAAAACCAAGACCTACTCGGAAGCCTTTACCGAAGCGTTGATCGACTTGGCCGAGCTAGATCCCAAACTAGTTGCCATCACTCCTGCCACTGCGGAAGGCAGTGGATTGGTTAAATTCGGCAAAGTTTACCCTGACAGATTCTTCGATGTGGCAATCTGCGAACAACACGCAGTCACAATGGCTGCCGGCATGGCAAAAGCCGGACTGCTGCCGGTCGTTTCAATTTATTCGACATTTTTGCAGCGAGCGATGGATCAAGTAATTCACGACGTATCTATTCTCAACCTGCCTGTGATTTTTGGAATCGATCGAGGCGGGCTCGTGGAAGACGGCGAAACTCATCAAGGAGTTTTCGACATTGCTTATATGCGCAGCATTCCGAATATGACAGTGCTTGCGCCCAAGGACGCCAACGAGCTCAGGAACATGTTGTTCACCGCCGTAAGCGAACGGCGTGGTCCGGTCGCGGTGCGGTTTCCACGTGACAAAGCATTAAACTCGGACGAACGCCAACCGTTCAAGAAGCTGGCATTCGGCACCTGGGAGAAGCTGAAAACAGGCAGCAAAGTAACTCTTTTGGCTTATGGTGCGATGGTAGAAGCAGCTGAACGAGCATTGCCGCTTTTGAAAGAACAGGGAATCGAACCGACTCTCGTCAATGCAAGAAGTTGCAAGCCTTTGGACGAAACGATGCTGGAGGAGCTTGTAAGCGATCCCGCTCACAAGATAATCACGCTGGAAGAAGGCTGCTTGTCTGGAGGATTTGGATCGGCGGTATTGGAGTGGGCAGCCCGCAGGCGAGCCAGCAAGCCCGGTGGCAAGCAAGCCGACATCGGTTGCATAGCCATTCCCGATCATTTCGTTGAGCACGGTGCTCGCAACATTTTGCTTG
>CAZSNX010000124.1:0-10043 GCA_964607945.1 uncultured Candidatus Obscuribacterales bacterium | reverse complement strand
TTGGACGGCTAGTATTGGCTGCCGTGGGTATCTCGGGCTTGCCGCCCGCGCCCGCAGGACTATCGAAAGGCCAGATGGAATGCTTACTGCCAGACGTCCTTGCGTGGGGCTGGATGGAGCGTTCTGATCGACAGCAGAAGACCGATGCCGATCATATCTACAATCAGGGCTGTTCCGCCATAGCTAAGAAAGGGCAGCGGTACGCCGGCTACCGGCATAATCCCCATAGTCATTCCGATGTTCAAGAAGACGTGAAAGAGGAACATTGCCATCAGCCCGATCGCCATAAAGCTTCCTCCAGGTTCCTCGCGGCTGCCGTAAGCAATCACCAACGCTCTGATGCATATCACTGCGTAAGCGATTACCACCAGCAATGAGAAGCGAAATCCCAGCTCTTCTCCGACAGCGGCAAAGATGAAGTCGGTATGGCGTTCAGGAATGAACGCACCTTGGCTTTGATTGCCGCGCCCCAATCCCGAACCGTTCAACCCGCCACTGCCGATTGCAATCAAGCTCTGTAAGATGTGATATCCGGATCCGCGCGGATCTTCATACGGATTGACGAAGCTAGTCAGGCGCTTTTGTTGGTACTCCTTCAACATCCCCCAGAGATGCGAACGGCATTCGCCTGCTCCGTAATTGGCCGCGACTACCACTGCGCACATCGCCAGATGTAACAGCACTGACCAACCTCGCCTGCGCCAGAATACCGCCAGCAGAATACCCAGACCGATTATGAAAAGCAGCCAGGCATCATAATTTAGTGCATTAATGATCAAGCTGATAAGCGGCGACAGCAATACCAGAATATCGGTCAGCGTGGCTCCAGCCCAGAATGAAACCGCCAGAAAGACCGCACCGAATGTCAATGAAGTTCCCAGGTCAGGCTGTTTGAAGACGAGCACCGCCGGCGGTAACATGATCAATAGTGCTTTGAAAATATCGAAGAAGCTTTTGATCGGCCGGCCGCGAAACCAAGTCGCCAGCGTAAATATGACAACCAACTTGGCAATTTCAGAAGGTTGAAGCGTAATCGGACCGAGTTGCAGCCAGCGCTGTGCTCCCAGAGCGGCGTGCCCCCTCAGCATCACTGCCAGCAATAATCCGAGGTTAATACCGTAGAGTACCGGCACTACCGCTTTCTGGGTCCAGAAGATGTAAGGAATGCGCCAGAAGACTACAAGCGCTGCCAACCCGACCCAAATGAACTCTACTTGCTTGTCATAGAAGAGCCCGCCCTGTCCGGCGTACTTCAAAGTAGCCAGACCAACCGACATCAAAAAGCCGGTGGCTCCAGCCAAAAACCAGTCGACTTCTGAGAGAATTCGCAGGATATTGCGGAGAATATACGAGCTAGATGGTAGTGATTCGGTCGAACTCAACACTTGGAACGCAAGAGGGGAAAGTTGGCGATCAATGCCGCCCTGCGTTCGTATTGTTGCAGATCGAAGCGCGTTGTTTCTCGATCTATATCAAAATAACGAGAAACAACGGCTATCAGCTCCTCTTCCAGGCTCGACAATCTGTCGGCCGGCAGCTCGAGGCGATCGTGGATAAGCATTAATCGCATGCGATCTTTGGCTTTAGTCCGGACCGACTCATTCTTCCTTTGGAAAAACCAGTTAAGAACTTGCACCTTAGAGTCCTACGTTGACTACGCCCGGGCCGGGTTGAAGAACTTGACGACCTTGTTCAACCAGCCTTGATTGAGCTCCTCGAGGTCCATGAGTGGAACGTCCTCTCCTCTCAATCGGCGCGCAATATTTCGGAAGGCCAGCCCGGAGCGCGTGTTATCGGTTCCAGCGATCGGCTCTCCCTTGTTGGTTGAGACGATGATTCCCTCATCTTCAGGAACAACGCCGAGCAACTTGATGGAAAGGATTTCCAGCACATCATCAACGCTCATCATATCGTTGGTTTTCACCATCGACGGACGAATTCTGTTAAGCACCAGCCTGTATTGGCTGATTTCATCCTTGCGTGCTTCGAGCAAGCCGATAATTCGGTCGGCATCGCGGACGGCCGACATTTCCGGAGTCGTTATTACGACTGCTTCTTCGGCGCCGGCGACTGCGTTTTGAAATCCACTTTCTATGCCGGCCGGGCTATCGACGATTACATAATCGAAGAGAGTCTTGAGCTCATTGCAGAGAGCCTTCATCTGATCGGCGTTGACCGCTGTTTTGTCTCTGGTTTGGGCTGCCGGAAGCAGACAAAGATTTGGCAGTCTCTTATCCTTGACCAGTGCCTGACGCAACTTACAACGTTCTTCAATCACGTCAACCAGGTTGTAGACTACGCGATTCTCTAATCCCATCAGGATGTCCAAATTGCGCAATCCTATGTCCATGTCGACCATCGCCACGCTTACACCGGTTTGCGCGAGCGCCACGCCGATGTTTGCGGAAGCAGTTGTCTTCCCAACGCCGCCCTTGCCGGAGGTGATGACTATGACTCTGCCACTCATGCTTTATTCCCTTTTGCTCTTGATGGGGTGTTGACGAAATGCCTAATGAAAGAACGGGAACTAATCTGGATTGTTTGCCGTGATACGAATGCTGCCGTTTACAACACGAGCGGTCTCCGGACCGATACGTTGCTGCAGGCTCTTGCGCGGACGGTCGGGAGCGCGGGCGATTGCGTGAGCGATCCGGATTTGGATTGGCTCGAGGCGCAATGCGCGAATCTCAGCTTGAGTATTGCCGCTCATACCGGCGTGAGCAATTCCTCTTAACGCTCCCCAGACGGTGATATCGCCGTCTGCCACGACTTCTGCGCCCGGATTGACGTCGCCGACAATTACCAGATGACCTTTGTGGCTGACGGTTTGACCTGAGCGCAAAGTCTGGCGAAGGTACAATACGGCCGGCACCGGAGGCGTCGCCGGTTTGGCGGGTGGCTCGATCGTCGCATCGCTGGTGGTGGCAGCGTCGCTGTCAGAGTTCGCCGGTGCATCTTCCGGCTGGACAGCAGTTGTTCTGGCGTCTTCTTTTGGGCAAGTGGACGCTACGGCTGCCGTTTGCGCCTCGGCGTCGCTTGCGCCGCAAGCAAACGGACCGACTGCGAAATTCATCGGTTTGCCTTGGCCGAGCGGGACGTTCTGAGCCTGAAGCGCTTCACGCGTTTGCTCGGTCTCGGCAAACACTTGATGCGGCTTAATTCCGACTTCGGCGGCAATTGCCAGAATTTGCGAGACTTCATTTTGAGTCAGCGGCAGTGCGCCCAGATTTAAATCAACATTCATCCCGGCCCAGAACTCGCTTGAGATCTGGAGCGTGGAGGTGAGGTGCTGAGTTGCTTCTTGTAGGCTTGAGCAACCGCCGACATCGATCAGAACACCCTGATCGGGTTGACTGATTATAGCTATCTTAGACATTTAAAACCGAGTGACTATGCGGAGAGTATACGAATAGGGCAATTCACCCTGCGTTACATTCGTAAATCCTATTGGGCTGAAAACCGCAAGTCAAGCCGAAAGACATAGCGACTGCATATATATTTGATGACATTAGAGTAAGGTTGGGTATAGCTTAGACGCTATGCGTTTCTCGGAGAATGTTATTTGAATTGAAGCTAGAACTTCGAAACTGGTTTGCAAGTAGCGCACGCATTACATAAATGATCGCAAACGGAAAAAAGTGCGATGATAACAACTTATGACTGATTCGAAACATCAAAACCCAGGCAGTCGACTGCAGATGGAGGACATCTCGGGCAAGCCGTTTCGTACATGGCAAGCGGTTGCGCAAGCTCGGGTAAAAATGAAACCCGATGCGCTCGTGTCACTAGTGTCTGGGGAAACAGCTTCCGGTGACGTGCTGGCTGCCGCTTCGATTGGTGGCGTGCTCGGTGCCAAGCAATGTCAGTCAATCATTCCTGTCAAGCACCCGCAAATGCTTGCGCAAGTAAAAGTTGAATTCGGGATCGATTCGCTTTGCTCCGCTGTTGACATTTCAGCCAGAGTGAAAAGCGTCGCAGTGAGCTCGGCAGCCAGTGACGCGCTTGCAGCGGCATTTGCTGCTGCCCTAACCATCTTCGAGCTTTGCCGCTCGCTCGATAGCGAGATAGCGATTGAATATGTGCGGCTTATAGAAGAGAGTGATGCCGACGGCAGTCCTTCTTATGTGATTTCAGAGCAGAGCGAAAAGCTAAGCAATGCAGCGTTGCCGCTTAAGTCTCGGCGCCTGCGTGTCGTGAGTGAGACGGATCCGGTAGTGCCGCTGCCTAAACGCAAGAGCAAAGTAAAGGCTAAGCCGAAGGCTAAGACGAAGCTGAAGCCGAAAACAAAGTCGAGAGCAAAAGTTAAGTCCAAGCCTAAAGTGAAAGCAAGGGCAAAGATAAAAGCGAAAGCAAAGCCGAAGTTAAAGGCGAAGCCTAAAGTCAAGACGAGAGCGAAGGCTAAACCGAAGCCAAAAGCCAAAGTAAAAGCTAAGTCGAAGGCACCGGGCAAGAGCAGGCGCAAGACAAAGCGGAATGTAAAGGGTCGCTGAGAGGACAGCCTGAGCAATCCGAATCTTTTAATAGTGGCGATTGCAAAGGGCACCTGTGACGCGTTAGTTGGTTGTGATTTTACTGGGGGACAGTCAGATTTCTACAGTAGTGAGTGAGGAGAGTACCGGCAGCTTTACGCGGGCGCTGGGTTTGGTTGATGCAACGGCGGTGGTGGTCGGATCGATGATCGGCTCCGGCATTTTTATAGTTTCAGCGGAGACCGCACGGCACGTCGGCTCGCCCGGATGGCTTCTTATGTGCTGGGTGCTGGCCGGATTGCTTACGGTGCTGGGAGCGCTTTGTTACAGCGAACTGGCGGCAATGTATCCCCATGCCGGCGGGCAGTATGTCTTTTTGCGAGAAGCTTATGGAAAGCTGGCCGGATTCTTATACGGCTGGACGCTCTTTACGGTCATTCAATGTGGAACGATTGCGGCGGTGGCGGTTGCATTCGCGAAGTTTCTGGGTGTTTTTGTACCCTGGGTCTCGAATAAGAACATACTGCTAGCACTGCCGTTCTGGAAATTTTCTTCCGTGCAATTGATAGCAGTGGCGCTAATTGCGTTGTTGACCGCGATAAATTGTCGAGGAGTGCACACTGCCAAGTTTATTCAAACGACTTTTACAGTCACTAAGGTGGGGGCGCTTGCAGCACTGATTATTTGCGGACTATTGTCATTTGACAAATTTCACGGGTTGCAAGCAAATCTCGTTGACTTCTGGCAACCGCACGACATCAATGGTGCGCCACTCGGCGGTATAAGCTTTCTGGCTGTTTTAGCCTTGTCGATGGTCGGTGCCTTGTTCTCTTGCGATGCCTGGAACAACATTACATTTGCCGGTGAAGAAGTGAAGGATGCTGAGAAGGTTTTGCCACGCAGCCTGGCCTTGGGAACTATCCTGGTCGTTTTGCTTTACTTGCTTGCCAACGTGGTTTACATCTTCCTCCTGCCCTTGCACGGTGTCGCTGGTGGTGCCACCGTGGTGGAGCGCGGCATAGCGTTTGCCGCCGAAGACAGAGTGGGCACAGCTGCTGCTGAAATCATTTTCGGTCCTGCCGGTCAGGGGATCATGGCGATCGCCATTATGATCTCGACTTTCGGATGCAACAATGGACTGATCTTGTCAGGTCCGCGAGCGTATTACGCAATGGCGCGTGACGGTTTGTTTTTCAAGAAAGCCGGCATCCTTGACGCCAAGACCAATGTTCCGGTCTTCGGGCTGTTGTTGCAAGGACTCTGGGCAGGCGTTCTGGCCACCTCCGGTACTTACAGCAATCTCTTGGAGTACGTCGTTTTTGCAGCTTTGCTTTTCTATGTGTTGACGGTTGGCGCTGTGTTTGTTTTGAGGCGTAAAGAAAGGGACAGACCGAGACCGTATAGCGTGCCTGGCTATCCAATCATGCCGGCGTTCTACATCTTGTTTGCTTCGGCTGTTCTGGTAGGTCAGATCTGCCTTTCGCCTCAGTACAGCGGCGCCGGCTTCTTGATTATCTTGTCGGGCTTGCCTGCATACTTTCTCTGGCGCCGAAAGCTAGAAGGTAAATAGGGTTGAATTCTACTTGCATGGGAGCGGATATGAAGGGATTGACAGCGTTGGTTTCAGGCGGTGGCTCCGGGATCGGGCTGTCGACTGCCAAAATGTTGCTAGACGAAGGTGCCAACGTGGTCATCGCCGGTCGTGACACCAAGAAATTAAAGGCTGCTGCCGCCGAAATAGAAGGTGTGGACGGTCGCTTGAAATATGTAAGTTGTGATATTTCTCGTGAAGGACATGTAAACAAGCTGATTGGCGAAACGATTAACGCTTTCGGCAGTTTGCACATTTTGATTAACAATGCCGGCTTCTTCCGGATGGGCAGCATCTTCGACATGACTGAAGAGGACTATGACGATGTCGCCGATGTGAATTTAAAGGGCACGTGGTTTATGTGCAAGTTCGGAGGTAAGGCGATTGCCGAAGCCGGCGGAGGAGTAATCATCAACGTTGCTTCGTTGCTTGGCATTCGCGGTGCGACCGGTTACCCCACATCGGCCTATTCTGCCGCTAAAGGAGGAGTGTTGGCTTTGACCAGAGCGCTTGCAATCGAGCTTGCGCCGCACAAAATAAGAGTCAACGCCGTCATTCCCGCTATCGTGCGCACGCCGATGCTCTATTCCATAGGCGACGAGCAAGTCGTGCAGGATATCCTCGAGTCTTCCAAGAAGTTTCACCCGATCGGCAGAGCGGGCGAGCCGGAAGATGTAGCGAAGGCAATTTTGTTCTTGGCTCGTCCGGAAAGCAGCTGGATTACCGGTGCTGAATTGCCTGTCGACGGCGGGCGCAGTGTACTGTAGTCGACCTATTGCTGTTCGCTTCCGAAGAGCTCTTGCATGAGCTCCTCCGCTGCCGAATGCGGATCGACTTCCCGGCTCAAGACTTGACCAAGCAGATCTTGAATATGTGATTGCTCGAGTGATGCCTTGAGATTAGTGCGGGCCATTTCCGCCACCAACTCTTCAAGCTCCGCTTGTACTTTGGCTTTGCGTCGTTCCTTAAGCATGCCGGTCTGATCGAGATACTGGCGATGTTCTTTGACGGCTTGCCAGACTTCCGGCATACCGACTCCTGTTTCGGCTACGCTAATCAGCACGGGCGGTTTCCAGCTTGTAGGCAGATGTGCCAACTCCAGGCTCTGCATTACTTCTGAAGCGGTCTTATTGGCACCAAATTGATCGCCTTTGTTTACGACGAAGAGATCTCCTATCTCCATAATGCCTGACTTTATGGCCTGAATCTCGTCACCGGAACCCGGCATCAAAACTAACACAGTCGTGTCGGCAGTTTGAGCAATAGCCAGCTCGGACTGTCCTACTCCAACTGTTTCAATAATTACAATCTCATAACCGAAGGCTTCCAGCATGCGCACCGCATCGTAAGTTGCTAAGGCTGTTCCGCCGGCGTGCCCGCGATTTGCCATTGAGCGGATAAACACATTGCGGTCCAAAGTGTGTTCCTGCATGCGAATTCGGTCGCCGAGAATAGCACCACCGGTAAACGGGCTGGTCGGATCGACTGCCAGTACGCCGACTTTCAAGCCTTCTTTGCGAATCTCCGTAACCAATGCATCGACCAACGTAGACTTGCCCACGCCGGGAGATCCGGTTACGCCTATCAAGTGAGCACGTCCACTGTGGCTGAACAACTGCCTGACAAGCGTTGATGCTTCAGGACCGCCGTCTTCGACGATCGAAAGCGCCCGAGCCAGAGCTCGGCGATTGCCGGCAAGTACTTCCTTCGTAATTAATTCCAATTCGCTTTCCAAAAAAGGAGATCCAAGAGTAGCTCACTGATTCTAGCAAGCCGGCCAAATCAGACGAAGGGCCAGCTGCGGATCTTTATGCCTGTTTACGCGCGATCATTGACTGCCGTCCGGCTCGGTTCAGCAAGTCGTCCATTCATGGCTCACTCTAGCGATACAATAGACACCGTCGGCAGGGAACAAATCCGATTCGCTAAAGTCCAATTTAGCAGAAGAGCCCATTTAAGAGGACCACCAAATATGATTCGCCCAGTTTTGGCATCTGCAGCCGTCGCCATGCTCCTGTCTATGTCGTCCTCCCTGTCTGCCTTAGCTCGTGGCAATGATCTAACGATTACAACCGGACACGGTGAAGAGCTTCAAATCAAGAATGGTTTCTTCGGTCGGAAAAACGTCGAGATCAAGGACCGGCTGGGTGACAAATATGTTCAGAAGAAAGGTTTGTTCGGCAGCAAGGAGACAAGTGTAAATCTGCTCGGCAATCAAGTGCAAAAGAAGAAGGGGTGGTTCGGCGGCTCGGATATCTCCGGGCAAGATATTCTCGGTGACAAAGTGACGACAAAGAAGGGCATTTTTGGGCGCCGGACTACGACCGTAGATGTCAGTGGAGCGGCCAGCGTGATTCAAAACCTCTTTTCTGACAAAAAGCCGCTTTCCCAGCTGCCGAAACCACCGCTGGATGCTCGTGGAAATCAGGTCGATCCGTTGACGCCTCTGGGTGGCCCAGATGAGATCGCGCCGCCACCGCCCTCCGCAGGACCGTAGCTGTCTGAGCGTCGGGTTAACGTTGGTCCTTGCCTTTTAGGTATTTCATCCACCCGGCCTTTTGGGTGTCGGTTTGACCCTGATAGATATCTTGAGCTCCCGAGACTTTGCCTGGGTGTTCAGTCGTTTGACGGCGGGTTTGCCGGGCGGCGTTTTCCGCATCAGTCAGCATTACCGCCAAAAGATCTCTTTCTGACTGGCAGGTTTTGAGCTGGTGTTGGATATCTCCGATAACCGTTTTTAGATCTTCGGATTCCTGCATTTTAGATTCCAGAATGCCTGCCATCCTGGAAAGCTCCTGGTGCAGGTGTTTGTTCTCGCGACTCTTATCGGCCAGCAGTTGCCCCTGGTTGGCCAGCTCGGATTTCAAATCTTCGGCGTCGCGGGCAATTCGCTCCAGTTCGCGTGCTTGAGCGGTCAGCATGATATTTCGCTCCTGCGCTTGCAAGAGAGCATCCTGAAGCTCCAGGAGCTTCTCGATTAACGAGTTGAGATCCCACTGACGCCCGGTTACCGGGTTTATCGTCGGGTTTGTATCAACCATTTGTTGAGAGGCCTTGTGAATCCGCCATTCCAACCATTAATATTCCCTGCCATATAACCATCCAATCCAATTGAACCAGATAATCGAGCCATGCCCCAATTTAACTCCTCTAAATCCTCCGGCGGATCGCTTTTAATTAAGGGCGGCTGTCTTATAACGCCTAAGGAGGAGCGTTTTGCCGATGTCGAGCTGTCTGACGGATTAGTCCGGCAGACAGGCTCGAAGCGACTCGTGCACGATCCAGGCGCTCAGATAGTTGAGGCAGAGGGCTGTTTTGTCACACCCGGATTGATTGATTTGCAAGTCAATGGTGGTCCTGAGTGTGATTTATGGGCAAGTCCCAGCGACGAAAGTCTTTCGGCGCTCTGTCTTGCGATGGCTGGCTCCGGAGTAACCGGGTTTCTGCCTACCTTGATTACCGACGATGTCGACCATCTCAAGGTAAACATGGGCAAGCTGAAAGCGCACTCCGTGGCTAGCCAACGATTACTGCTATCTTCAGTCGCCAACGGGTCTAATCCAGAGCAAACTGATAGCAGGCGCGATTCAGCACGCATGCTGGGAGTCCATTTGGAAGGACCGTTCCTATCGCCGGAAAGACCTGGTGTTCATCCTGCCCAGTGGATCAAGCCGCTGGAAAGGTGTTCTGCAGCGGCGCTGGTTGACGACTCGGTCGCATTGATAACGCTTGCGCCTGAGACGGACAGGTCGGGGCAGGCAGTTAGATATTTACTGGAAAGAGGAATTTGTGTTGCGCTCGGTCATTCCAATGCGACATTTGAAGAGGCGAAATCAGCGTTCGATCTCGGTGTGAGGTTGATGACACACACTTTCAATGCGCTGCCGCCGCTCAAGCATCGCGGGGCTGGTGCTGTCGGGGCCGCCTTTTTGGATCCGCGCGTATATTGCTGCGTAATTGCCGATGGCTTGCATGTGGACCCT
>CAZSNX010000123.1:0-10134 GCA_964607945.1 uncultured Candidatus Obscuribacterales bacterium | reverse complement strand
GGCTCCTGGAAGGGCAACATGAAGCTGTCTGCCGAAGGCAATTTCCTTCAACAAGACAGTAAGGATATTGCCGCCGGACAGTGGCAAGTGATTACGCCTGGATATGACAAATATAACGAAAAGGTCAGTTCGGACGGACGCAACATAACGCGCATCTATCCCGACAAGTCCGAGGTCCAGTCTCAAAGGAACGACAAGGGAGAAGAGCTTGTCACCAAGATAACCAGAGGAAAGGAATCGAGAGAGTTTCGCTATGACTCCAACGGCAAACTTTCTGAGGTGGTCGATACCACAGACAAGGGTACTAGAAGCTGGAAGCCGGAAGGCGACAAAGTGAAGATTTATCCCAATGGTGATGTTGCCTACGAAAAAGGTGACGGATCGGCGGTGATCAAGAAGGGTAACTTCTCAACTGTCGAGCTTGACAAGGATGGAGACATCACTAGGGTCACAACCAAAGACGGCAAGACTCGTTCCTTTTCATACGAAGATGTTAAAGGCAAGAAGGAGCTAACTTCGATCACCGACGTCCGGCCCACCAAGGACGGAGAGAAAACGGAAACTTGGTCGCGCAAGCGGAACAGCGACGGCAGCGTCTGCGATCAATTCGTTTCTCCGGGAGCTGGTGGCAAAGAGAAAGTACGCGCCGGAATTGAAGTTCTTCAAGACGGTGATTATAAGTACAAGGGCAACGATGGCAAAGATCGCATAGCCAAGGTCGGCAAGTCCGACGATCAAGGCGGCTTCTCCGAAAACACCGAAGAAGCTCGCGAACGCTTGATGGAAGCGATGGATGGACATCTCGACGAGGCTCGCCGAGCGAGATTCCAGCAGATGGTTGCTCGCTTCGAGCAGCGCTCCAAAGAGCGGGTCGAAGCTCAGACGGCCGGTGGAATGTCGGCCGAGCAAGCTCAGCAGGAATGGGATCAAAAGGTCGCCAAGACATTCGATCATTTGACCAACATGCTCAAGTCGGATGCACCGAATGCGACTTACGATTTAGCTACCCGCTCGAAGTTAGTCGAAAATATGGTGTACGCCATGGCTTGGCCTGTTAAGGCGAACGACCAGGGCAACTGGGGATGCTGTTGGATGATCTCGGGTGTTTATCTGGGAATGATTCAGCACCCGGATAAGATGTCTAAGATGCTGTCCGAACTGTCGACGAGCGGGACATTCACCGATACCAACGGCAAGACTTGGACGCCGGACAAGAGACTGCTTTCCTTCACCGATCAAGGTGGTAATTGGACGATCGGCAATTGCGGCAACGGCAGGCGCAGCCCTGTTTCAGAAATCTTGACCAGCGTCGCTGCCAATCTTTCCCAAGATGGCCGGCGGATGGATCGCGGAGCCAGTGGTGGCACGATGGAAGGTTGCATGCATGCCATGAAACTAATCACCGGCGATACCTGGAGAGGCACCAACCAGCAGCAGATGACATCGGCCCAGTACAAGCAGGACTTACTGCTAAAAGGTGGTGTAATCCTCTTCTCGCCTGGTCACATGTATCTGGGAACGATGGAGAAGAATAATGGACAGTGGCAGATTACTTCCAGCCTTCAGCACGGAGACCAGGGACGTCATGTCAACGGAGTCCTGACCGACCTCAAGGCCTGGAACGTGACCGGCGGCGGACGCCGGCAATATACGCCCGATGTTCCGAACTTCCCGGGCGTTACAGACAAGCCGGTTGGTCCAAATGGTCCTAACCCCGGTCCAAACCGTCCGCGCAATCGAAATAGTTTTCGCGACGACCCTGATCCCGGCAGTCCTGGCGATGTAGGCAGTGCAGTTAGTTCAAATCAAACCAACTGGATGCCTAACCGGTGGCAAACTCGCCGATTCCGATATCGCTAACCTTAACTCGACGCTTGGAAGTGTAAATTAGTAATTGAGGTCATACTCTATGCAGGACAAAGATAGATCCGGAGCAGCAGTGAGCGAACGAAATGCAGTCTTAACCGATCATGGCGCAATCGATGACATGACAGTGCTGGAAGGCTTCGAGATCGTGCCGCTTTCAGCAGATGAGATGGAAAACGATTATGTCGAATACAAAGTCCCAGGCTCAACGGCCCGCATTTGCTATGAACAGTCCGATCTGGGGCTGTCCCAATTGGATTGTGAAGCGCTCAAGAATCTGTTTGATGAACAGCTCAGCGAAAAAAATCCATCGAGACAGCTCGATTTCAGCTACGACACAAATGGAGTCGCGGCCAATGAGGGAGATTCAAACGCTTACTTCGCTATTTGCCAGTGCTTCGTGTTCGGAGGCCGAATCGTTCGAGGCGGCTGCCGTCTCGACGAAGACAAAAGCACGTGGCAGACTCATCGCGTGGGCACCGGTGAGGCGGCCAGAACAGTAATTGTAGGCAATTTGAAATTCATGAGTCCCGATGGAAAGCCGCTCAAGACTAGGCAGGTGTGCGTAGCGATACCGTTAGTTCCTGGACCGGGCGGTTGTGGTTATGTTTGGCTGGAAGGCACCGGCAAGGAAGTAGAAAAATATCGACAGCAATTTCTTCAAGTCGTTGTCGGGACAGGGAGGTTCAGAGAGCTGCCAGGCTCAATCATTTAAGCTTGGACAAGACTTTGCCGGTTGCAATCGACCTAGCACCGGACTGGAGTTAAGGATAAGACTCCGTCGGACAGCTCAAGAAATCGGATATGGCTGCGTCCTGGAAGTAGATACTTCCGGGTAAGCCTACTGCCACGAAATTTTCACAATTCATCCATACAATGCGGACCTGCACTCGATTAATGTTAATGGTTCGCTCGGATCGAACCGCTTCTTACCAATAGACGACTTGCACGGAAGGTGGCGCTTTCCGCAGCAAATTGCGCATTGCTATCCCTAAGGTGTTCAGGCAGCAACCTAGAAATGGAAACAAACTATTTTCGCAACTTGGTAGTCTCCGGTGCTGAGTCCAGTGTTCGTCAAGCGGCCATTGAGCCCAGCTACTCGGGAAATAGACTTGAGAATTTTGAATCGAGCGCGCTGGCACTGTTCGGCCGCACTTCCAATCGAGATGGAATGTTATCCACAAGCGGCAATTTGGCCCTGAGAGACGGGCGATTCGATTCATTGTCCAAGGGGTCTAGACTGTTTACTGCGGAGTCTCTTGCGTTGCATCGTAGCGCGAGTCCGGCAGGCCAAATAGTAGACCGAAGACAATTGTCGCCCGTCAACGAGCGGCTTCTAATTGATTTGCTCAGCGATGTGCATAGCGAAGGAGATAATCCACCAGCAAATCGATCTGGTGAGCGTAACGTTATTATTCAATTTCCGGCCTTATTTTCCAGATCCGGTGAAAGCAAAAGCAACTCCCATCGGCAGAATAATTCGGAGCCGGAAATCTTAGCGCGAAGTGGTGGTCAAGGCGAAGAGATGGATATCTTTGCAGTAGTGGCGAAGTTCGAAGCAAAAGAAGAAGGACTGGTCGAAGCGAAGTCAGATGCAAAAGTCGACCTGCCTCGTGAGGTCAAAACAAAATATCCGCATGACAAGGGCGAGCTGCGGGCAAAGCGGGATCAAGAAGGCAATTTAACTGAGTTTAGCCTGACGGACAAAGACGGTGAAATGAACTTTCACCGTGACGAGCTTGGTCGCTGGATTAAGACTGACAGGTTCGGTGTCGAGTCACTCGTTAACGGCAAATTCGAACTTTCTGGTGATAACGAACTGGTTTATAAGAAGCCCAATGGCGAGATGCATGTCCATAAGCCTGATGGCACAGTCTCCAAGGGACGCGTTTTGACTGATGGCTCGACAGTCACCTTGGATGACAGTGGCAGCAAGGCGGTTGTCCTCAATCGTAAGGATGGCTCGAAGGTCGAATGCCAGTACGATTCGGACAAGCTGAGTAAAGTAGTCGAAACCGATCAGACCGGTATGCTGCGCACCACCTGGACCAAAGATGGTGCTGGTATCTGGCATGCAAAGAGTGAATCGAAGGACAAAGACGGTAAGTGGCTGGAAACCGGCGAAGCTTCAGGCGAGCGCCGAAACTTGGAATTGGCTCTGAACGGCCGATACACTTATGAGGATAAGCTGCAGTACAGGCACGTTCTCAATGGTGACGGTTCGGAGCGAATCGAGCCGAAGGTGACAACTAACAACGACGGCACCAAGACAGTCGAGATTCAATATCCCGATGGCAAAGGTTTCCGTACTCTCACCCTCAATCGCGACAATCAGCTCGTTAAGTTTACCGAGCAGGATGCCGACGGCAAGAGAAGTTACTTCAAGGATGAGAAAGGCAATTGGTTCATGCGTGCCGGCTTGAAAAATGTCAGCGTCGGCGGAGATTTCCAACTCCTGAAGAACGGTGATTTCGTTTCAAGGGATAGAGACCATTATGACATCCAACAATTAGATGGAACGATCATTCACGAGAAGGTCAACTCGAACGGCAGTAGATTACGACTCAACGATGACAACTCTGTATCGATTCTGTCTCGTAAGGATGGCTCGACAGTCCGAATCGGTTATGCCGATGGCGAGAAGCGGTTGATTGTCGATACCAACAAAGACGAAACTCAAAGAACAGTCTGGGTGAAGAACGACGATGGCATTTGGCTATCTCAAAGCCAGAAGCGAGATCGCGACGGCAGCTGGACTTCAGACGGCAAGCCCTCGGAGCAGCGCAAAGACATTGAGGTCAATGGACAAGGCTTGACGATTGCTACTGACCTCAGAGGATTCAAGCATGTTATCGGTGCAGACGGATCCAGATTGAACGAAGGACCGGGCGGGTCGAAATTCACCTTTGATTCAAAGGGCCGCATCGAGTCGATCACGTACGGTCAGGGCTCCAATCGAGCTTTCAAGTTTCAATATGACGACAGTGACAATCTAAGCAAAGTCGAGGTATACGACGGCAACGGTCGGCTTCAGCAAACTCGCTCGAAGGTTGCTGATGGACAGTGGCGAGTTTCCAAATCGGATGGCACCGATGGTGGTGTGTGGAACGGCGAGATGAAGTTATCGCCGGAAGGCAACTTCCTACAGCAGGATTTAGAGGATAGGGAGTCCGGTCAGTGGCAGGTAACAACTCCCGGAGATGAGAGATACAACGAGCGGGTTAGTTTTGACGGGCGTAACATCACCCGCATTTATCCGGATAAGGCTCAGATCGACTCCGAAAGGAACGACAAGGGCGAAGAGCGGGTAGTTAGAATTACCCGAGGTAAGGAATTGCGAGAGTTTCGCTACGATTCAAGCGGCAAGTTGAGCGAAGTAGTCGATACCACTTCGAAGGCAACCAATACCTGGAGACCCGAAGGCGATCAAGTTAAGATTTATCCCAACGGCGATGTTGCATACGGGCGCACGGATGGCTCTGCCGTGATTAAGAAGGGGAACTTCTCAACTGTCGAAATCGATAAAGATGGTGATATTACACGAGTTTTGACTAAGGATGGTAAGACCAGGACTTTTGAGTTCGACCTGGTAAAGGACAAGAAGGAGCTGGTTAGAATCAGTGATACGCGAACTACCAGTGAAGGTGAGCGAACTGAGATTTGGAATCGAAGACGCAATGCCGACGGAAGTGTAGGCAGCCAGTTCGTCTCCACGACTGCAGGCGGACAGGAGCGCGTGCGGGATGGTATTGAAGTGCTCCAGGATGGAGATTACACCTACAAGAGCAGCGATGGCAAGGACCGAATCGCTAAGGTCGGCCGTTCAGACGATGCCGGAGCGTTCTCTGATACCGTAGACGATGCTCGGGACCGCTTGAAGGAATCGATGGAATCTCATCTCGATGAGACTAGGCGTGCTCGACTGGATGCCTTCATGAAGCAGTTCGAGAAGCGGGCCGGTGATAGAGTCGAAGCGATGGTGGCCGCGGGCATCGATAAAGACAAGGCCCAGCAAGAATGGGAACAGAAACTTGCTAAGACTTACGATCATTTGTCTGCAATGGTCAGAGGCGAAGGCGCAAGCTCGCCGGTCTACGATCAAGTTACCCGGGTGAAGATGGTTGAAAATGCCATGTATCTCTTCATGGAGCCGACGCTCATGAACCAGGGAAATCATGGAACATGTTGGATCGAAGCCGGCAACAACTCAATTGGATGTGTCAATCATCCTGATGCGATGGCACGGATGCTGAGAGAGGTGTCACTCAACGGCACCTTCCAGACTACAGACGGTCAAACCAGAACGATTCCCAAACGGTTGTTGAATTTCGACCGTGAAGCCCAGCAGTGGACAATCGAAAATGCTCAGCAGCCGCGCGGCACTTACACCAGAAGCGCGGTTGGTCAAGTGTTCGATCACGTCGCCTCCTGGCTTTCGGATGGACGAATGGATGGTGGTACCCATGGTGGCAGCCCGCAGGGATGCAGCAGAGCTCTGAAGCTCATTACCGGTGATTCCGTTCCGATTGTAAACATATCCAGCAACCAAGTTAATCGCGGCGATGCCAGCCGCATTCTAAGTGAGAGATATCGGCAGGCATTGCTCGAGAAGGGTGCATTGATTGTGGTTGGGCCTGGTCATATGTTCTCGCAAAAACTGGTGAAGAACAACGGCGAGTGGCAGGTAATCTGGGACAACCAGTGGGGACCACGCAATGATGCCGTGATCGGCAGGATATCCGACTTACGCAACTGGAATGTACAACCGTCCATCAATTCCTTCAAACCGGAAACACCCGGTCTAAGAGTGCACGAAGATTCACCACTTGGTCCCGTCCGTCCAAATGGTCCGGATAATCCTAACAACCCGGACGATTCCAATCCCGATTGCCCAGATGACGGTGGCTGCAGGCCACGTCCCTGGAGACCGCGGCCGTTTATCCGATTCTTCCCGCGCTTACGACGCAGATTTGGCTTTTAAGCGGTATTTGCAGCTTGTGCCAGACGCGTAGCTTTCAGCATCGCGAGGTCGCGGCGAAGAGTCCGAACACTTCGAGCAATTAGGGCAGTGAGATTTATTTCGGAGTGTCGAATTTTGAGAAATCTATCTCTTGTGGGGTATCAGCGAAGAGGTTGAGTGGAAATCGTCCAGCACCAGGCCTGATGGGCGAATTGTTCGGTCAAGCCCGACCGTGATAATGTAGGCCTATGCAATTTACCAACCAGATGGGAGCAGTTACTCATGAGCAGTGAAGTAAAGCTTGAAAACCAAGGCAGTATCGCATCGATGAGCTTGCCGAACGGATTTGCTAAAGGAAAGGAAGAATCTGACCACGGTTATCTCGAGTTCTGTGAATCTGGTTCAGCCGGAACGAAGCTTTGCTGCTGGAGTCGTGAGTTCTTTGCGTCCCCATCGGATGTGCAAGAGATAGATGCGGTGCTGAATATGGCTCCGCATAAGCTCGATCAAGAAGAGATTATGCAGATGATTCCTTGTATGGCACCTGGCCGCTGGGCATACAACGGCAACTTCGATCAGTTGTCGTTTAGAACGCAAGATATCGGCGGAAAGAATGTCATGATTGCCGAATTGAAGTTCAACGATCAAGATCGCTTTAGTACTGTCGTATTTGCAAATCCTGATGCCAACAACGGAACGATTGACATCATCTGGTTCGAGGCTCCCAGAAAAGCGTACGAGACGCATAAAAATGCCGTAGTCGAATGCATGCAATCGATCAAGTGGAGAAGCGCTGAAAAGGCCATAAGATAATTTAACCTGGCGCTAAGAATAGGCATTTAAAACTCTGCGAATTTCATCTCCCACTGGTATTGGGAGGGGGTATTCGGATATATCACTCCCTTAGGATAGGGATTTCTTTTTATCGGTCGACAAAGTAAACTTCTGTTGCTCTTTAATGATTCCTTTAACATTGATTGGTTGTTGGAGAGCAAGCAGGGCCGTTTCCCTGCGAGTTTACTTTTGGAATCCGCATAAAGGAGTGCCGAAAATGAATGAGCGGATCAAGATATTCATAGTTGAATACGATTGCGTCAATCTCATCACCCTAATGCTCTGGTTGGATCAATTTCCCGAATTCGACGTACTCGGAACAGCTGTAGATGCTGGCTCTATCAAGCGGCAAATTAACGACTTAAAGCCTGATGTGGTCCTGCTGGACATCGCTACGCCAGGCCCTGAAGATATTCCTCAACTGCGCGAAATTAAGTCCGTCGTAGATCCGCCTGCAGTGTTATTGCTCTATCAAGGCACTGCCGATGAGCTGAAGGGTCCGCTCATGAGTGAGTCCGATGGTTACCTCGGTATAGAGTCCACTCTCGGTGATATGCATGATGCAATCGTCTCGGCTCTCGATCGAAAGAGAGTCGTTGCTTCTGCAACTCGCCTTCCAATTGCCAAAGCCGGATAAAAGGTTCGGTTCGCCGAAGACAAAGTCAGGCAACGGTAAAGCCGCTGCCTGACTTTGGACATCGGGCGAAGAAAAACTGTGTTGGAAATTTTGGAGTGTTTCTCCCTTGTTCGCTCCGGAGCCAAACTGTCAGATACGGCTTGCAGTGTGCCTCCGGGGCGACTTGGGTTGAATGGAGTGGTAGTCCGGGGGAAACTCTTGCCTCCATGTACAACTATCTTGAGGCCGATCTTTCCAACAACTCAATTGGAAAGTGCTAGAGGCAATATGCAGCTGGCCGTACTTCAAAGTGGTGGACAGATTGGTCCATGCTGAGGTTACCAGGCTGATACATTAGACAGCGTTACCGTTGTGCCGTGTTTGCCGGTTGTTTCGATTGGGAACGTAGAGGGGGTATTCGTTGGGGGTATTGGGGTGACTGGTTCCTTGCCAAGATACTTCGTCGCTCGGGCAGACGCTCCCGAGCCGGTTCTTGGTCAGGCGCCGCCAGCAATCATGCAGATTATCGATAGCTTTCTTAC
This sequence comes from uncultured Candidatus Obscuribacterales bacterium, assembly GCA_964607945.1. Lineage (GTDB taxonomy): Bacteria > Cyanobacteriota > Vampirovibrionia > Obscuribacterales > Obscuribacteraceae > JAGVKB01. The sequence continues at coordinate 1,316 of CAZSNX010000123.1, read as the reverse complement.
CGGAGGTCGTCATCGCGCCGAGACCGAACATATCGTCGGTGTTGATGCGCTTGGCAACTTGCAAATTTGCTCTATGTCTGAAGCCAGGCAGTTTGACGAGCTATTGCAGAACCAGATGACCTTCAATGAGATTTCGGCCGATGGCCGGCGAAGGATGCTTTGTGTCAGCCGTTTCTATCTGTTTGCTCTGCAGTTGTTAGAGCAACCGGGAGACTCTCCGGGAATAAACGATCCGGTCTACCTTTATGGCAAGTTGTTCGGCGTCTATCCTGATGCTCCCAACAGCTTGGCGGTGGAAGGACAGTTGACTGTAACCCGTGCCGATATTCTAAGCGGCATTGTTGAGGGTGAAAAGTACGGTTTTACTTACGCTGCCGGCTCGAACTACTCATCTATGCCTACTCGTTGCTTTCACCTCATGGTGCCAGGTGACTCAGAGAGTGAATTGAATCGCGGAGCCGGCATTGTAGTTGTGTATCCATTGCCAACTGCCGAATTAGCTGCGGCAGATTCCGCCAACGAGTCTGTCACTAAGCAGATGCTCTTTGACATACTGCAATCACTCAAGAAGGACATTAAAACTAACAATTTGAAAAGTGGATTGTCTAAAGTAGATTTGCCGGTGCCCAGCAGGCATTGTCTGGAGTCTGACCTCCAGGCTCGTGGGTATGTGATCAAAGGCAATACCGCCATTAGAAAGGTGCCAGGAGTCGGCCCGTTTGATGGAGTGTTGGAAAGTCTGTTCGGAAAGTTGGTTCGCGATAAATTGGACCTCCCACCTGAGGGATCCCTTTCTGAATTTATGGAACTTGCAAGGTTAGCATTGAAGGAAACTTTGGGTTGGCCTCCGGAGCGAACCAAGACTACAGCAAGATTATGCAGGCTTGCATCGATGGAAGAGATCGAGCGCGCATCGAAGTGCAACGTGCCAACTCCGGTCAGGCAAAGTAAGACTCCGCGAGGATCGGCTAAAGGTGATGATTCGGCCCAGCGTTGCGTGCCGACAGTACAGTCACAAGGGAATGCTCCAGCAAACAGAGGGGTGCCTAACTGGATGAAGGATTTTATGAGTGCTCATAAGTCGAATTCCGCAGCAACTACGACGTCCACAACTTCTCAGAATGGAAAGCGCAGGCCGCCTGAGAAAGTCGATTGGATGAAGGACTTTGATGATCCCGGAATTGAGAGCAATCAATCGCAACCACAATCGAAAACACAACCACAACCTGAAAGAGCCGATATCAAACCTGACTGGATGAAGGATTTTCAGTAGTTGTTGATGCCATCGTTACAGCAAAAAAGGTAGGTGCAAAAAT
>CAZSNX010000122.1:2300-10134 GCA_964607945.1 uncultured Candidatus Obscuribacterales bacterium | reverse complement strand
TCCATCGGCAGCCTGATTGGATGCGCGCGCACGTGCATAGCCATCGCATCAGAGCCCATGCTCGATCCGAAATTCTGGTTGTACCCGGATGAGACTGTCTGAACTAAGGAATTAACGACATCGATTCCGTAGTTGAGAACCAAGCCGGAGGACATAATGAGGAAGGTGGCGATGATTGAGCGCAGGATGCCGTCCCAAGGTGAGACTTCACCTAGCACCGAGAATCCTTGCGCAACAATCGCGCGCAGCTGAGCGAGCACTGCCCCCGGCACCAAAAGTAGTACCGCAATCGGAATGAACAACCGATCGTGAAGAGCTACAAACTGGTTGCCGCCGGCGGTGAAGTTTTTCAGGAATCCGAGGACGAAAGATATTGCTGTTCCGGCTTGCTCGCGCTCCATCCCGGCGAGGTTGTCGGCTACCTGGCTCTTCTCAATCGCTTCGTCCGTCTTTGCGCCTTCCTTGTTGGCGCCCGGCGTTTGTCCGGACATTTGCTTCATGAATTGATTCATAATACCGGTGACACCGGCACCGGCTGCACCCATTACTTTGCCACCGGCGACGCCGCTCATGCCGCTCTTGCCCATCATCGATTTCATTCCTGCGCCCAGCGATGAGCTCATTCCGCTAAAGCTGTTGCCGGCGCCGGGACTCATCTCCGTCATTGCAGGGCTGTTCATCGATTGATTGTTGGCATTGCTGTTGGCACTGCTGCTGTTGTTGCTGCTGCTCTGTCCGGCTTGGTTCTGGTTGGTGTCTCCTTCTTTGAGAACACTGTCCTTCCCCTGCATATTCTGGCTGTACGGTAAATTGCTGGGGGCTCCATCGGGAGTGTATCCGTGGTACTCCGCCTTTTTGCAGCAAGGCCAATTGCTATCGCAGCAAGGCAATTTATCGGTACAACATGGTGGCAGTCCGGCTTGCGTCGCATCTCTGGGATGTCCCTTCGGTGCCGGGCCTCTTTGGGGGTGCATCGGCTGCCGTTCCATCGGTTGAGCTGAGTTATTGGTGTAGTTGGGATAGTTGTTGCCGCTATATCCACCATAGACGGGAGTACTGGGAAATGTTGGAACAGTGCTGTCCGGAGCATTCTCCCCACTGCCGCTCATCGTGCTTACGTTATCGGGATGCAGCATCGCATATTGAATTGCAGCCACCGAGTGCGCGCTGGCTGCCGCTCCCCATGCGCCGAATGAACTGTCGGCATATGAATAAGGTACTCTTCCTCCGCCTCCTCCCTGACCGCCGCCGCCGCCCCCGCCCTTACCGCATTTCTGATTGCCGTCTTGCTTGACGTCGTCAGCGGAGCTTGCTTTGGTGTCCATTCCGTTTGGGGCAAGCAAAATATCTTGCCCCGGTGAACCACCTCGGCTTGCATAGCATGCCTCTGCGCTGCACAGTTGCGCTGCAAGGATCAGGCTGAGGATGAGGAATAACTTCATTTTTTGATTTGTTTGGCTTTTACTTCTTACTTTGTTGCCACCACACGGGTCGCATCGTCCGTTAACCCGGACCGCCGGGTCCTCAACCAGGGCCTGGGCCAGGTCCTGGTCCACCAGGTCCGCCGCCTTTCTTGGCGCCTTGTGCACCTTTCTTCGCACCAGCCGAAGCTGCGCCTTCCGCCTTAGAAAGGACGGTCGAGACAATTTCACCTACCTTGAAGTCGAATGGATTAAACGGCACGAACATCAAAAGGCAGAGCCAACCGATGCAGTAATACCCGTTGACTAATTCGTATGGATTGCCGTGGCCGTTCTCGATCCAGACACCCCAACAAAGCAGAACGATATCCCACCAGAATTTCCAGAGCGCCAGGATGACTACACCGTCCATCCATGAGCTGAATGCTTTACGGAACAATTCACGGCCTACCCCCGGCCACGCGAAGAAGGCAGCGCAAATCGGTCCCATCAAGTAGAGGTAACACATGAATGTTATCTGGAACACGTTGAATACGATTGCCGCAATACACAGCGTCATAACGCACTGGTTGATCGCTTCGCAGAGAGATATATCGCAATAGCTCATCTGTTCCAACAGCCCGAGCATCTTTGGCATGCTGGCGGCTTTGCCGCGCCAGGGTGCGCGCGGAACGATCGGCAGGTTTTTGATCATCTCGCCCTGTTGACCCTGCTCGAAAGTTTGCACTTGCTCTTTCGCCCAGAGTTCGATCGTGCTGACGCTGACGTTTTGCGCTACGGCGCTGCTCAAGGCATTGGCAGTGTCTATCACGTAGCTGACGAAGAGCTGCGTGGCTGGAATAAGAAAGACAGCTATGATCGATCTTTGTATTCCAGTGAACGGGCTGAGAGTGTCCTCATCCTTCAGATTGAGGAAGTTGAAACCGACCATTGATTTGATGTTGGTCAGAATTGCTCCTGGCAGGATGAGCAGAATCGCTATCTGCAGATAGACATTTTTGTACATCTGCTGGACCATCCAGACCGCGTTGGCATAAGTCTTGGAGACACTGGTGGCCGATGTCGGGCTGCCGGCGTTCTCGTTGGCGACATTGATCAGGTAATCCATCATCATGGCGAACGATTCGTTCATCTCCTCGATGCCGCCTTCGCCTTTTGAGCCGCCTCCGGAGCCACCCTTCTGGCTGCCGTTGGATTTGGATTGGTGCATGGTGCCGGCTGCCGCCATTGCCATGTCCAGTCCAAATTGGGCGGTCATTGCTCCGGCCATCGCGCCGCTGCCGCCGGTAGCCATATTGCCGCCGGCGGAAGTGCTGAATGTGGCGCCACCACCACCGCCGCCACCGCTGCTTTGTTGCTGTTGTTCCTTTTTCTGCTCTTCCGTCAAAACACAGCAGCGCAGCTGTAGCTTGCAGCAGGGTAGCTGCTTCTTGCAGCAAAGCGGCATGAAAGTCTCCATGCCGGGGATAGCTGTGCTCATACCTGATTTAGCCGGATTGGGTGGAGCAATCGGCCCTGAGAAGTTATACTTGCCGGGCATGGCCAGAGGGTTGGTCGGGCGCTTGGGAGTATTGCCAGGCATGTGGTTTTGATAGTACATCTTGGCGCCAGGACCATCGCCCATTGGTCCATGTCCATCGCTGGAACCGGTGCCGGCTGTGCCATCAATCGTCATCGGAGCGCTGTTTGGAAAGCCGTGCTCCTCGTAATACTTCTTAGCGCCGAGGCGGTCGCCGTATGGTCCGCCGCCGCCTCCGCTGCCCCGCGCTCCCCGATCGTTGCGGGTATACCAGCTGGTGCCATTTTCCAGATCGTCAAAACCGTCGAAGAACCCGCCGCTGGCATAGTCATGACGCATCGGAAACGGATTGGAAGATGTCCGGCTGACATTGCGCATATATTGGCCCATGCCGGATGCCATTTCCTTGGGCATGCCATCGACCTTTTGGTCGTGCTTTTGAGAGTCGGGGCCTTTGCTTGGATCTTTGGGCTGATTGTCTTCGGTCGGGGGAGGGTCTTTCTTAAACTCACCACTTCTCTGGTTGGTATCGGTGTACTCTCCTGAGTAACCTACGTTTTGCAGGTTTTGACCGCCGCCGCCTTGACCGCCGCCGCCACCACCCATCGCCGGCTCGAATTCTTGCTTGTATTGGCCTGTGGTGTTCATGGAATCAGACATTTTGTTGGTCTGTTCCTGAAATTGCTGTGCCTCGTTCTTTGCCCAGGCAATCGGAAGCGCAATTGCACTGCACAAAAGCATTGCAATTACTGCGAAGCCACCCAATCTCGACCCGGCCATCTCGATATCCCTCTCAAAAATTCACAAGCTGCTCGGCAATGCCTCAGTCATCCTAGATTGCCAGGTCGTTTCCTGCTTCCTCGAAGCTGTCTGGCGCCGTCCCAAGTAGATTTCAGTGGTAAGTACTAGCCCAGAACCTTATGCCACAGCACTGCTGGTATGTAACGTCTCTATTTGTTACCTACTCAAGGCTTGATCTGGCTACGCTGACTCCCTGAGAAGCGGCAGATTGTACGAATTACGATAGTAGCGTCCGGAGACCTGCCGATAACAGGTTTGTAAAACGGCTTCGAACTGGCAGCAAAGAAACGCGGTTCTTTGAAAAATTGGTCGACAGTACTAATACGCGAGATCGAGTGCCACCAGATACGATGCTCAGGCAGATGCCCGGTTGGACAATCTGCCTCAAAGTGATAAACAATGCCTTCCGGAAAGGCCTCCCAAGTGAATCCTCCTGGTACATATCATCGGCAAAATTGTGAAATTATTGTGGAATCGAGGCAAATCACTTTTACGACTTGTAAGCTGCCGGCGACTGGATGACAATTCGAGCTCATTCTGTTTGAATGTAGTGTGAAGTAATGTTTGGGAGAGTTCTCGTTCTATGAACATGAAGTGGAGCAATTTGCCCTTTCAGCTGGTTGTTTTGGCGGTGAGTTTAACGCTTACGGCCTGTAGCAAGAGTGAGGATCAGCAGGACCAGCAAGTCGGTGGATTTCTTGGCGGTATCGGAGCGACGGTAGGCGGAATTCAAAAATCCACCGGCATCAATCAGGCTCCGAAGTACACAGAGCCGACGATCGATGTGCTGAGGGGCAAGCTTCAGCAATTCCCATCCGAGTATCCCGTCGTTCAGTATCCCAACTCCAAGATGATCGTTGCCGAAGTTCGGCCTAACTACACTGCAAACAGGCCCAATTTCGTTTGCCTGAGTACCGGCGATCGGCTGGAGACAGTGGCTACTTATTACAAGCAAATGCTTTACAAGGACGGCTGGCAGCCTCAGGTCGCCGATGAAAACAGTGCTTATTCAAGTACCATTTGGACGAAAGGCAAGCAAAAGGCCGAGGTGAGAGTCAGCCCTGGTCCAAAACAGGGAGAGCGAATTATTCAGCTGCTGATTTATCCGGCCTTCGGCCAATAACTTATGCAGGCAAAGATTACAGCGTGTCAGTGTCTTTCCGCCTGTTCTGCTAACTCTTCGTCGTTGAAATTTGTGAAAACCAGAACCTTTCCGTCGTAATCACGCAAAGCTTTGCCGTCGTGACCACCGCCTATGATGGCATAGCCTTTCCCGCCAAGGATGGAGCTGTATTGAATCTCTCCTGGACGCAATGACGGTACTGTCCCGTTGCGCACAGCGACAATATCCCTTATGGAGCCCATAACCGGAAACTCGTTGGCGCCGAAATAGGGATTTACAAGTCCGACCGGGCGAGGATTCTCACCGTCCTCTCCGCCCCCAGGCAGATAGCTCTTGAAGGCATTGTCGATTGCCTTGGGATAGTTGTCTTCACCGTGATTGGCGGCATAATGTTCGGCTGCAGTCTGCACATCTCGCATATTTGTCCAGAGCTGCTTGTCGCGAATATCGGCGTCACTACCGGTGTACGTGGGAAAGAGCATCCCGTTGCAGGCGGTTAGTCCGGCAGAACAGATCAGCACTGCAAGCAGCCGATTGCCGAGTCGTAGTTTGTTGGATTTAGAGGTCGGTGGATTAGTAGGCATCGATTTGATTTTACTGTTATTTGTATTTGTCAAAGAGATCTACATCCGGCCAGGTCTTTTGAGATTTAACCGTATCATTTATCAGCATCCTAATTTCGTTTAGAAACTCCATCTGAGATTGCGGCCGGGAATTTACTTCAAACGCCCAGGCCATTCCGTCATCCGAGTGCACGACAAAAGCCATACTGCCGGGAAAGGAGCCGATTCTCCAGAAAACATATCCGGTTCCTTTACTGTTTTCAATCGGCAGAACTTCGAAACCCATGCCAAAGTATTCTGCTCTGTGTTTCCAGTAGCTTACGTCTGGGCAGGCTAACATGGCTTTGAAGGATGAGCCGGAGATCGGGCTCTTGCCATTTCGGTCACCACCGATAGTGCTAATGAAGCGAACCAGATCTACCGATGAGCCAATCCAGCCTGCTGCTCCTGAAAGAGCCTCTAGGGAGAAGTCTCCGCCGTACTGTAAGGGAACAAGACCCTTGACGTTAGGAAAGTAGCTGTTTGAATATTCCTGACCTGGAAACGGATAATATCTAGTCTCGCGGTCGGCGAGCTCACGAGTTCTGCCCAGCTTCATGTCAGTAATGCCACAGGGTTGGAGCACGTACTTCTTTACATACTCGCTGTAGCGCTGCCCGGATACTTTCTTGATAATTTGCTCCAGCACGGCATAACAGAGGTTTGAGTATGCATAGCTTGAACCGGGATCAAAGTCCAGCTGCTTACCCATCCAGTAGCGAATGATTGCTACGGAGTCGGCCCGTAATGTTGGCGAGCAGTGAAAGGAGGCATAATCCACGATCGGCTTGAACATTGGATCGCCGGTATGTGTGCGGTTCCAGCCGGCTGTCATGTGAAGCAGATGTCTGACTGTAATTTGAAAAATGCGTGGATCGACACCCTGCGGTTCGAGCACGCAAGGTTTCAGCTCGTTCAAAATCTCGAAGGCATGCTGGTCCAATCCTAATTTGCCGTCCTGCACGAGCTTCATCGTGGCCACTGCCGTTATCGCCTTTGAAATACTGGCGATTCTGAACAGTACATCCGGTTGCATCGCCACTTTGTCTTCGATGTTGCTCCAGCCGAAGCCGCGTGCATAAACCAACCGCCCGTTCTTCGCAATGGCAACAGTAGCACCAGGAACGGCTCGTGCTTGCAGCAGACCGAGCAACTGTATTTCAAAGTTCTCCATGCCTGCGACGGGGCTGCCGGTGACTGGATAGTCCGTCCTGGCTTTCTCCTGATTATCGGAGGCTGCTAACGATTGCAGTGCTGCCGGAAAGAGCGATATCCAGCAAGCGGAAACCAGGCAGAAGAAGCTTCGTAACACCGTATATCCTCAATTCCTTGACATAGCGCTCATCGTCGTTAGCTACCTTATGCTTTCAGTATTCGGCGGTGATGTAATTGAAAAGCGCTCTTCCTTGGGAGTCCTCTGCTGTTCAAGTTCTCGTGGATCTGCCGGTTGCCCGCTTAGTCTTTTAATTACATACTCTCGGAGGTTATCGCTTGGATCGGCAGCAAGCGCCTGATTGTAGGCTTCAGCCGCCTGCTCGGGCTGACCGCTTTCTTCGTAGATGCTTGCCAGATAGGTCCATAACATAGCTGAGTACTTATGTTTAGACAGAATGAACTGCTTGAGTGTCTTCTCTGCTTGCCTGAATTTTTTTTGCTGTCTCAGTGTCTCTACATACAAGCCGACGGTGGCACCGTGATCTGGCTCTAGCTCTAGCGCTTTCAGTAAATCCTTTTCGGCGGCGTCGAATTTCTTGAGGTTCAGGTTGAGCTTGCCGAGATCTCGCCAGCACTTAACGTCGTAGCGATTCAATTCGCTTGATTTGTTCAAGGCGCTGAGCGCTTTGTCGAACTCTCGCTGGGATAGATAGAAGTCCCCTAAGTTTCTCCACTTCACCGGTGAATTGGGGTTCAATTCGACTGCTTTCTTGAGATTGGATTCTGCTGCCGTGGCCTTGCCTCCCTTGAATTCAAGCTGTCCAAGCCACTCATATGCGTCAGGATTTTTCGGACCGAGCGCAATGGCTTGCTTGAAGTCCGCCTCCGCTCTTTGTGGTTGACCAACTCGCCAGTGGTACTTACCTGCAATCAACCAGAACTCGGGTGATTGACTTCCCCACATTGTCGATTGATTGAAGACCTTCTCCGCTTCGTCCAGCTTTCCCATTTCGCACCAAACCAGCGCCTTTTGCGCTTGCACGACCGGATCTTTTTCTTTCAGCCGCAGTGCCTGGCTGGCTGCTTCATGAGCGGTTTGAAAGTCATTGGTGATCAAACCGACCTGTGACAGGCGCAACCAGCCCTCGACAGAGCGTCCATTGCTGCGAACGGCATTGCGAAAGGCGGTGGTGGCATCTTCGTACTTGTCTTT
>CAZSNX010000122.1:0-2290 GCA_964607945.1 uncultured Candidatus Obscuribacterales bacterium | reverse complement strand
GAAAGCGGGTATCGAGCGGGTAAATGCGAATCGCCTTTTCGTACAGTTCGATAGCGGCATCCGTTTTATATTGCTTTCGAAGCGAATTGGCTTGCTCGTAGATGTTTGATGCTCTCCACCAATCATAAATGCTGCCTTGTTTTGGGAAGTCCGCAATCGCGGGAATGATCAAAGCGCAGGCAACTGCTGATAAAACAGCAAAGACGGCGGCTGATAGCGCGACTTTTTTCGGAATGGATTTCAGCACCTTCATGAAGTTATTCATGCCCCAATTATTACAAGTTTGAAAGCCAGAATGCCAGGGTGGCAAGCATCCCAGGTAATTGGCTGCTGGCTCTAGCAAATAGCCTTGTATCTGGTCGGAAGAATCGAATGGTCAATTCCTGGGTAGAATTGTGTCAATGTACTAACCGACTTTTTAGACGAGGTGTTGCATAAGCAATGGCTGATAATGGCCGAAATTTGCGAATCGGCGAGTTGCTAATGCATTTTGGGCTGCTCAATCAAGACGATTTGTCGCGCGCTGTCGATGTAGCGGGGCGGATGGGCGTGCCGATCGGAAGAGCGCTGATCTCTCTTGAACTCACCAGCGAGGCAAAGTTGCAAGCGGCCTTGCGAGCGCAGTCTCTTCTAAGAGAGGGGTTGCTTGAATTGGAGCTGGCTCAGCGAGCAATGAGATTGGTAATTGAAGACGGTCTAGAGATCGATTCTGCGCTCGAGCGGCTTGGATTTGAGAAGGATTCGCTTGAAAGCGGTCCGACCAGCGAACTGGGAGATTTGCTGCTGGCTGCTGGCTTGATTACGCGAGAGCAACTCAATGTCGGACTGATCATGCGATTCGAGACGAGTATGCCGTTGGGCCGCGTCTTGGTACTGACCGGAATGCTCAGCGATGCGCTTGTTGCCACGTCGATCAATGCCCAGATGATGATTCGAGAAGGAAAGATTTCCCGGCACGATGCCGTCGAAGCACTGAAAGCAGCGCTCGCACGCAAGAAGGTAGCTGAAACTACGCAGGATCGCGCGCCTCGATTGCCAGCTCACTATTGGGTACGGCTCGGCAAGCTTTTCGTACTAGCCGGAATTCTCAGTGAAGTAGATATCGCCCGTGCCGTTGAGGTCTCGTTGTTGGAGCAGGAGACGATCGGCCCGGTAATGGTAAAACTTGGCCTGATTACTAACCAGTTGCTTGACGTGGCACTGAAATTACAGGGGATGGTGGCTAGAGGCACTTTGACACCGATTCAGTCTGCCAAAGCATTGCGTGAGATTTTTACTGACGGTGTGTCGCTCGATCAAATCGTCGGTGAATTGATTTTGGAGCAGGCTGAAGATACACATCAAGCGGTGCGAATGGTTGAGCTTTTGAAGCTTGCCAATATCGTTACTGATTCAGATATTGAGCGGTCTGTTAAGGAAGCATCGGAAAACTCGACTCTCATGGGTCGCATGTTAGTCGCCGCTGGCACAATCGATGAATCTATGTTGAATGCAGCGCTGCGCTGTGAGCTGTTGCAATCGGAAGGATATCTGTCTACCGAGCAAGCAGTGTTTCTTCTTCCTTACTGTCAGAAACGAGGGCTTAGCCTGGACGAGGGAATGGAGCAACTGGGTTGGACTTCACCTGCGAACTTGGATTGGCAGCCAGTTGCAAAAGGTGCTTCGGCTGATTCAGATCGTCCCATCGGTGGCGGAAGTGGAACAGCCGGAGCCGAGTCTGCTGTGTCCGCGCAAAAGGCTTCTGAATCCAGCGGTGTTCAAGGAAAGAAGGTAAAAGCGAAGAAGAGCTCTGAGAAAACGAAAACGCCCGCAGTTGAGCAACCTCCTAAAGCTGTAGGGTCCAAAACTGTTAAGCAGACTTCCTCGAAATCGACCGAATCTGAAGCTGGCAACACAAAGAAATCTTCCGCGAGTAAGACTTCAGGCTCTGGTAAGACAAGGAAGAAGACAAAATAGCCGGAATATGCGGGCAGGACGCCGCGCCCCCGGGAAGCGGGCGTCAGGCTGGAAGCTAGGATAAGTGATTTCTATCAGCCTGCAATAGGCTAATCAGGCGCCTGGCTTGCGAAAGGCAACTCCCATGTTGGCGGTTTGTCCTGTGAAGGTCTTGATGACTGTATCCAGTGCCGCAAAAAATCCGTTGCGAACGAAATTGGGCAATGTCGTTTTGGACCAATCTATCGGTGGAAACAACGTGTCGGCATATCTGCTCAATGCCGGATTGGACTTGCATAGGGAGTGAAAGGTCCAGACCCAGAAGATGGCATTTGGTTGATACTCAATGTGCACA
>CAZSNX010000121.1:9580-10193 GCA_964607945.1 uncultured Candidatus Obscuribacterales bacterium | reverse complement strand
AGGTGATGATTCGTGACGGCAAGATTACTCGCGAGCAAGCCATTCAAGGCATCAAGTCAGCTCAGCAGCGCCGGGTCAGTTTGGAGCAATGTTTGATCGATCACGGCTACTATCGGCTGCCTGCAAGGCAGCATGTGAAACTCGGAGAACTGCTCGTCTTATCCGGTCTCTTGTCTGAATCTGATCTGATGAACGTGCTCGAGTTGGGGCTAGTTAACGAGCAGCCGCTCGGGCAGGTGCTGGTTCAGTCGGGCTTCTTGAGCCAGCTTGTGCTGGATGCGGCGCTGCGCTTTCAGGAGATGGTCGCTAACAGCACCCTTTCGCCGCTGCAGGCTGCTGAAGCGCTGGGTACCGTTCACACTAAAGGTGTTTCCATCGCCCAGGCGGTCGCTGAGATTGGGCAGCTCAAGCCGCAGCCTCATGAAACCTTGCGTCTCGGCGAGCTGCTTACAGTCGCTGGTTTCGTCACTCCTAACGATATTCAAAACGCGCTTGATTTGAGCAGTAAGAATTCAGCCTTAATTGGCAAAATGCTGCTGGTGACCGGAATGATCGATGAGCCCACGCTACATGCATCCTTGCGCTGTCAATTCTTGGTGCGAGAGGGCTATCT
>CAZSNX010000121.1:0-9570 GCA_964607945.1 uncultured Candidatus Obscuribacterales bacterium | reverse complement strand
AGCGCAGTCAGGTTAGCTTCGATGATGCGCTGGAAGAGCTTGGTTGGACGCTGCCCACCCGGCTTCGTGACGATCGTCGAAATGAAACTGTAGCAAGCAATTCCAGACCCTAGATTAAGAATAAGCAGAGTGTAACTTTGCGGATGACAAGATGCCCTTTAAAATTGGGGTATGTCTCGTGCCCATGGAGGGTACATATACTTGGGTAGGAATTGAGTCATTCGCCATGGTTTCAAAGTCAGAGAAGCAGTCGGAAAGTGAGCGTCCTTCAAAGAAGCAGGACGAAACTGGAGGACAGGAGCATCTAGGCCAGGAAGCCGCCCATGCCAGCAAGGAGTTGGGCAAACTTCTAGATGTGCAGAAGCATGTCGACAAGACTTCTTCATTGTCCGGAGTGAATGTTGACCATACAGATGGGTCGCACATCAAGCTCAATAACAAAGGACAGGTATCTGGAGTTACTACCAGCACCGGTGAGACCCGGGAGTACAGGTATGGTTCAGACGGCAAGCCCAATGAGTTCAAGGACAAGAGTGGTACCTGGCAGTCAGCCGACAACAAGACTTGGCATTGCGTTTCAGACCCCAAGCAAGCCGACAGACAGATGGAGATCTATGTCGATAAGCGAGGCAACTGTCACGAAAAACATGAGCATGGAACCATTGTCAGGCAGGCAAGCGGACAGACTATAGAACGAGATGCCGACAATAGAGTTACCGCCATGACTTCTGCTGGTGGTGACTCTCAGCATTTCAAGTACGACAAGCACGGCAAGTTAATCGAATTCAAAGATTCCCGCGAAGGATGTACGTGGAAATCCGAGAACGGATGGTTTTGGCACAATGAAAAGTCGCAGCGTTGGGAAGGTGCATTTACACCTAACCCGAAAGATGGCAGTTACGGACGATTTGACGGCTACAGTCATGTGACCACGGTTTACCATGCCGATAAGAGCATCGATATGATCCAGCCTGGCAGCAATGCTGTCATTCATACTTCGGACAAAGGGCAGATTACTTCTGTAGCCATTGCTGGCGGAGAGCTTGGTAAGTTTCAGTTCGAGTATTCCGGTGGAATGCTCAGCAAAGTACACGAGCCGACCGGGGCTATCTGGCAAACAAAAGACGGGCATAACTGGACCGATCAAAATGGCCAGCCATTCAAGGGCAGTATAACCGTCGAATCAAACGGTGCTGTTCGCCGGCAGGGAGACGATGGTCGGGTCACTAAGGACAATTCCGATGGTTCGCATTATGAAAAGGAGCCAAACGGTCATGCTGTCTTGACCGATCGCTATGGTGTCAGGCAGGAGGTTCACACTCCGCAATCCGGTGCGATGTTGGTTCGTGCCGCCGAAGCGATCCATCAGTCGTTCAGTGATGTGAAATCCGATGCTGCCGCCGCACTCCTTAAGAACGCCAGTGAAGACGAGCGAGCACAAATTGCAAAGGTCTACAAGAACCTCTTCAACTCCGACTTGGAGAGAGACTTGGAGCGTGGCATCTGGCGACCGGATGTGCGCGATCAGGCGCTCAGTTATCTTCGTCTTAAAGATGGCGATTCGCCGTCAGCTGAAGCAGCCAAGAAAGAGGCGGTATACCTTCATTCTCAGTTTGCAAGTCTGCAGGAGAGCGGCTCGCTCTACCGAACAGATTTCGCAGTGCAGCAACGGGTTGAAGAGCAGATGCGCAGCACTCTGTCTCGAATGAACTCGCAGCAAATTTGCAAGTTGAACGAAGAGTACAAGGAGCTCTACGGCAAGACTCTCAACGAAGCGTTAGCGGACAATGCCAGGGAGTTGAAGCGATTGTCTCCTGATGGATATGAAGCGCTGGCTATTTACTCGAAAGGTCTGGATAAGCGAAAGGACGACGATGTAACGAAGCTTGCCGAGATTGCAATGCGGAACAAGGACTTGCAGATGTTCCAGGAAGTGTTTGCTCAAACTGACGATGGGCAACGCAAGCATTTCATCGATCATGGTGGAGAAGATAAAGTCAGGCAAGCTTTTGGAGCTGGCCCGCTCGATAGAATCGGTCAGGCCGCCAATCACATCTTTACCGAGATTATCTTGCAGGGTGCGCAAGTTCCTGCCAAGCATAGCCTTAATTCATCCGATGGTAAATTGCCGACTCATCTGCCGGGTCAGGACAGTTTCGAATCCCTGCGTGGCGGCAAAGATGCGCAGGACACCAGGGAAACTATTGCTTTGGATTATCTGCACTACGGAAAGAGATCGGTTCCATCCGAGATAAGAGAAAGCATCAAGACCTTTCAGACTGACGAAAAAAATGTAGAAAAGACTTTGAGCCGGATGACGCTCAAAGACAGAATGCTGTACGAGGCCGGTAAGTTGTTGCAGGAAAATCCAGCTGCTGCTGTGACACTGCCCGACAAGACAACCGCCAATGATGCCAAGTATTTTTACAATCAGACTCATGGTGCACTGGAGGATGCCGCTCGCCAGTGCCTGGAGTTCAAAGGACTCGCTAAACCGGATTCGCTAAAAGTCGCTCAGTGGGAAGAGCAGATCTTGTATCCGGGAGCCTCTTTCCTTCAGCAGTTAAATCGAGATCGAAATATATTGGGCGGTCAAGACGTAAACACTGTGTGCCGAGAGATTGAAAAGATGTCTCAAGCAAATTGGGAGCGACTTCGTCCGGATTCTGATTTCAAACCTGGTCAGGATTCTGAATACAAGAAGTTCGTTGTGAATGCAATTAAGGAATACTTCCCTGATGAAGAGCATCGCAAGAAAGTACTTTCTGTTTTAGAAACGGGCGGCCGTTCTGTTAACGATCGTCTTGATTGGGCCAGCAAGCCTGCTGACGTGATTGCTGCTTTGTCCGATATGCCTGAGGCTAGCTTGAATCATCTCAAGAACAGGCACATAGACTGGGACAACTTGTGCGACAAAGTACACGAACACATGCAATTTGCAACGAATGAAGAAAAGAAAGTTGCAGATTGGCTTTTGGAGCAGGCTCGTGATGGGAAGAGACCGGAGCCGCAACTGCTGGAGTCGTTTGTAAAGGCATCCGGAGAAGATTTGGATCCTAAGAAAGCCATGAGGCTCTATGAGGAGCTGCGCAACGACAAGAAATCAGGTTACTTTCAGTTGCCGGCTGAGATCAAAGCAGCCTATGAGCGGACTCTGCTCAAGAAGTTCGATCAAGCTCAACGGAAGGAGCTCACCGAGCATGGCAGGCTGCCGATTGAAGATCGAGTGAAATTGTATCTCCGTGGCGTGATGGGCGGCGACGATCAAAAAGGACTCGCTGAAGATCTTTTGAAGTATCCGCCGATTGGTGGCAAGTCGCTGGCTGAAAATGAGCATCTAAAGAAGGTTTTCAGCGCCGATCAACTTGCTGCGCTCGACAATTCGCTCAAGCAGATGGATGATAAGCAGAAGATGGAGCGATACGCTGAGCTGTTCGGCGTAGCGTACGACTCAAAATCGAAAGTCGTTGATGGGTTGCTCGCTCAGTTGCAAGATGAGCAGCGCAAGGAGATTGATGGCAAAGCCGAATCTTTGGAGCATGCCGCTGATGTGATGCGAGCATACAAGCTGGGAATCGGTGATCGAGAACAAGCATTGTCACTGCTCGATACGCTCAATCCGGCCCAACTGGAGCGAATGGAGAGCGACTATGCAATTAGATATGGTCGCTCTCTAGTTGGAGACATTAAAGACCTGCCCGAACCGGACAGAACTGAGTTCACTCGAGCGCTTACAAACAGGAGCGCTGATGAAAGACTTCATCAAGCAATCGATGATGTCCATGCCAGCAACAATTTTTTTGGAAGAGCGGCAAGCGATTCATTCAGCCAGAGCGGTCCGGAGATGGAGGAAGCTCGAATCCGTTTGCAGGCCCATATGGCAGAGGCTGCTCGCCACTATCGTGAGCTCAGCCCGGCTGAGCGGGAGCAGCTCGTAAACAACATAGCCCAGGCCCTTGAGCATTTCAAGAAAGATAAGTCGGCGGCTGCCGACGTCGCATCCAGCGTAGCAATGGCTGCGATTGCAATCGGTGCCAGTGTACCGTCTGCCGGTTTCAGTATCGGTGCGCTTGCCTTGGTCGGCGGGGCTGCCAATCCGCTTGCTCGGGCTGCTGTGATTGGCGCGGATTACGACAGTAAGCAGATGGCAACTGATATCGTAGCTGGACTGCTTGGTGGTGCCACCAGCGGACTGAGTTCGGCTCATGTGTTGAAACTGATGCCATTTGGTAAGGCGATTGGCAAACAAGCGGCAGTCGATTGTGCCCATGCCCTGGCATTAACTGGACCGGCTGAGGCAGCACTGGAACGCGAGTCCATCGCACTTACTCAAAATGCGCTGCGCAATGGCGGCGAAATACCTGCTCATGCTATCGATGACCTTGCTGACAAGATCTTGAAGATGCCGGGTACTCCCGCCAAAATGACTCACGAGCAGATTGTCAACGAGCTGAAAAAGGATTATATGACTGCCTTGCAGGCTGGAGTTAAACAAGAGCTGGCAAATCCGGTCAAGGGATTTTTGACTGGCAAGGTGGTCACGAATGCCGTGGCCGCTGGTGCCGGTGGCGGAATTCAGGGGAGCATGACGGGTGCCATGCAATGGAATCCCGAGAAGAACATTTATGAAAATTCCGGTGCGATCATCGAGCAGGGCGCCTGGTCCAGCGCACGCGCCGCGATTGGTGCCGGCGGTGGCACGCTCCTGTTTGGTGGTGTTGGCGGCAGAGCCGGTGCTGGTGCTGGCATCTCCTCAAGAGCAGTAGAGCATAGCCGCGCAATCAGGGAGTCGACCGGCTCTAATCTGCCTGGGCTCATACCGAGTGTTGCACCGATCTCGCTGGACCACGAGGATGAAAGACCGCATTCGCCGAAGGCTAAGCCTCTTCAAAAGGTCGAATTACCTGATGTCGAAATCGAGAACCATCCCAAGAAGCGTTCGGACGATCGTAAAGTGTAGGGATAAGTCTTTTGGTTCGGCATCGATTTAATCTTCCAGACTGTTCAATTCCACCAGTGACTGCTCTCTTAGTCGCCCTTATATTTCAATTGGGTGGCAACGCAAGAGGGCTGGAGCCGAAAATGGTAAGAGACAGTTACTTTTCCTCTGCAGGTCAGTCGGCAGCAGCGGCAAGGTTTGGCGGAGCGGCTCTGGAGAAGGGTACACCGTATTTAGAACAGAACTTGGAATCGCGAGCTGTGCCTGCGAGCGTACTGCTGGCAGAGGCACTTGATTCCCGCCTGAAATCAGTCAGTCGAAGCACTACGGTAAACATCCCGACTCTTAAGGTTGAGCAGCCTGCCGCTCCAAACGACCAGAGCACATATCCGTCAAAATCGACCGCCGCCAAGCTGTACTTCGATGCGCTGCACTCAGTGGTCGAGATTGAAGGAAAACGCGAACTGAAAAGCGGCTCGCTCTCTCCTGCAAGATCTCGAGGAACCGGCTTCCTTGCTACGACCGATGGACGTATTGCTACTATGTTGCACGTTGTTGACGATGTGCAGTCTTTGTCTGTCAGGACATTCGACGGCAAGAGATTCCCAGCGCGATTGGTCGCTAGCGACGCTTCGTCTGATTTGGCTGTGCTGAAAGTCGATCGCGCGGCAATGTCAGCGCTCAAGCCATTGGAGTTAGGCTATTCGAATACGCTCGAGAGCGGCTCCAAACTTTCTACCTTCAGCTTCCCGAGTGGCTGGCACAAGATGTACTTTTCACCAGGTAAGTTTGAATCTTTAGGGCCCTTGAGGTCCTTGCAGCCCAAGTACAAACAGATGCTTGGCGATGCGGAAAATGGCTGGCAGCAAGTACTCTGCGTATCAACGCATGCAGAGAAAGGTTCATCCGGTGCACCGGTTTTAAATGAAATGGGCAGAGTGGTCGGCATCGCCGATTTTGCCGACGGTACGTCCAGAATGCTGGCTGTTCCAGCAGAGTCTCTGAAGAAGCTCCTTTGGAAGTAAGCGAGCGGTGGTGGTGTTATCGGTGGTGCCTGTTAAGTGGCAGTTGCCGCCATCTTTTGCTCTATTGAAAATCCCTGCAGTCGGCCGCTTGTCGACAAGATCTGCTCTTTGAGATCTTTGGCAGTTGCCGATCCTCCTTCCAGATCTCGGTAGATGGACAGCAATTGCAAGCTCGTAATCAAGCATAGATTCTTCTTTTGAGCGAATTCTGCGATTGCGTCCGTGTAATCTTCTTCGGTTCGTTCGACCGGCGGGCGGTTAGCATAAGTACTCGCCAGCAAGACTCCCTTCGGCTCTTCCTCATGCTCTCCCCAATAAGCGATTATCGATTCAGCGAGCTGAGCAACATCAGCGCTCTTCGGTCTCGACGGAGTTCGGATGATACGCACGATTGAAGTAGTTGAATCATCCTCCATCAGCCAAAACTCGTTTTTCGCTCCAGTGGCAGGTTTGACTTTCCAGCCAAGCTGCTCAAATACTTTCGAGCAGGCGTTGTAGAGGTCGTCGCCATCGGCAGCCAGCAATGAGTTCTTCAGACCTTCCATCGAGCGGATCCGGCCTTCGACCTTCTCGATTTTTTCCTGCGTCTGACGGATTACGTCGTTGAGATCTCTGAGCTCATCGCGCATTCTCTCGAGGTCTGCAAATGAATACTTTTGACACCATTCAGGAGTGGAGCTCTTCGATATCTCTTCCATCTTTTCTATTAGATCCTTTGCCTTGGGGACTATCTCTTCGCCTGCACCGGTTAGTGGATGTTCAGGCGGCGCTGCCGCTTTGTGCTCGAATTCATCGACGTGATTCGGTGGTATCTCTGGTGGTTCTTCACTGGGTGCGCTACTTTCTTGAGCAACTGGTATGCGGTCGGCTTCCGGTGGTGTGGACCAGTCCAAGTCCGGTGTCGGATAGGTCGGTGGTGGTTCCGAGCTCACCGGCGGAGCCGTAGATTCGGGCTCGGGTGTAGATTCAACAGCGGTCGGCTCATCGGTCACTTGCGGTTCCCATTCCGGCTCGCTGCTAGCTACCGGTTCAGGGTCAGCGCTTGGCATACTGGCGGCAGGAGCATCATAAGCCGGTTGCGCCGGCGCTGAACTGCTGCTGGCAGCCGGACGTCGGTTGTCCCAGAGTTCCAGGCAACTGATCAAAGTGTCATCAAATTGTGGTGCATAGGGCGCGGGCAGAAATACCACAGTCCCGCCCTGTTCTCCGGCATTCAAGTAAGCCGAAACACATTTGTTCGGTCCAGCAGTCGCCAGCGCTGTGTAGCCTTCAGTGAGATTTTCAGCCCGGATCAAGGTCGTCCACTCCATGCCCGCTTGCTTTATATAGCGGGAAAATGGCGAGGGCTGTCCCTCGGCTGTCAACTCGATGTTCTTGCCGTGTGAGACAGAGGCCATATGCCGCTCATTCTTTTCATGCGGCTTGTCCGGTGCCAGCACGTCCAGCCAGGAATAGTTGTCCATGGCCACTTTTGGTCCTTGAACGCTGAACGGACGGCAGAGGAAGTATACAAGCAGCCCTCCTTGTTCCAGGAACTTGACCATCTCGGCCATCCGAGTGTCTAGCTCAGAGTTTAGAGATTCGATCAATTTATCGCTCTTGGCCGAAAATGAGCTGGCTCCATCTATCTGGGCTTCTTCTATCTGTCTCAGAAGATCCGGGTCTTTGTCGAACAGGTGTAAGATGCTGATTGGATTTACAACGATTGCGCTGTATTCATAAAGCGGCTGGGCGCAGTTAACCGAAAAATATGATTGCTGCCCGTACCCAGGGCAGTTAATCCGGAGTATCTTTTGCTTCTCTAATGCCATACGCTTCACCTTTCCGCCAACGACCTCGGGATTCCGAATTTTCGGTACCCTTCTTCTTATACCCGGTTATACCCGGCTAAATGGGCCTAAACAAACGCTCTGAATTTACTCGTTTTTTTGGTTGCAGACTATCGTTACCGGTCGTATATGCGTTCAGACCAGCCCGCTACCCAATACAGCTCGATTGATATGTCTCGCTTCGTGTCCACCTGGGGGCGGGCAAGATGCCCACGCCCCCAGGGCGGAATATGCTCATTCAATCTTCATTGGAGCGCTGCCCGGCGTTCATTTCGCTCGGAAGCGCCCAACCGGTATCCGGCGTTGTCGGGCGACATAGCCTTTCGTTCGGCAATCTAGATGCTAGATGCAATTGTCGGCAGTTGAGCGCTCTATTAACGGTCTGAAGCTATTCAATTCGAGCTCTTCCATGCTTTCGAGCAGCTTATCAGCCGCCGAGTGGTCTTGATGCCTCGTCACTTCGCACGGAATGGCCACACAATACATTCCGGCTGCTTTGGCTGCCTTTATGCCGTTGAATGTATCTTCAATAACCAGGCAATTCTCGGGCAGAACCCCCAGCCGTTCGGCAGCCAACAAAAAGACGTCGGGGGCTGGTTTTCCGTGAGCTACTTCATCACCGGAGGTGAGCGTCTGGAAGTAGCTGCGAATCTTCAAAACATCGACTACCAGCTCGATCGTCGGCAGAGTGGCTGACGATGCAACAGCAATCGGCAATCCTAACTTCTGAGCGGCTTGAAGAGTCTTGATTACCCCCGGACGCGGAACAGCAGTCGAAAGCAAGCGGGCCAAGATCGCTTCCTTCTCAAGCAGAAGCTTCTCAGGAGTTGAATCAAGCCGATAGCGCTCATTGAGAACGCCGAGGATAACAATGTCCTTGCGCCCTAGAAATTCCTTATTGTCTTCACCGGTGTAAGGATGTCCGAGCCTTCCCAGCAACTCTTGGTAGGCCTGCAGGTGACAGGGCTCGGAGTCGACCAGTACGCCGTCCATGTCGAAAATTAACGCTTTGATCTGGAATTGGTTCATTTGCCTGGAATTTGAAAGAGAAAGAAAACAGCGGATGGCAGACAGCCATCCGCCGCTACAGCGGACATTGTATATACCCTGAGCCTGAAGTTAAAGCTTACTCCAACTCATTTCCTAGGCTGAAGGAGTCTTTGCTGAAAGGATGCTCCACGCAGTTAGAGATTGCGTTTTTGCCTCCAAAGTAGATGCCTTCCGCTGAGCCGGAAATTACACCGAATGGTACTCCCATCATGCTGGCAAAGAGAACCGGAGGAAAGTTGTCCTTTCCGCCGATTTTGTCAGCAAAGTTGCCGGTGTATTCGATGCAGCGGTTGGAAACGCGTCTCACAACCGCGACCGGAGTTCCTACTACCAGTCCGGCTCCGAGAGCGACAGTTCTTACAGGAAACATAGCGGTGGATTTTGCCATTCCACCGAAATCGTTTTCGGCCGATGCAGGAAGGGATGAGACTGAAGCTAGGGTTACTAAGGCGAGAATTGAAATCGCGGTCTTTTTCACGAGTGTTTCTCCAGAGGGAATTCCAACGATGATTCGTGACCAGGTTACGGTCAAGATAATTAAGGCAGGTCTTTCGTTCTAGAGCAAGTAGTGAGTTGCTCTAAGAATATCTAAGCACGTCGGGGGACAAATGGAGTCTTTACATAGGTTTTTAGGCCGGTGCTGCCGCCTGTGTGCCTTGGCGGATCTGTAATATAATCAAGCGCTGGATTTAAAGAGCAGGGACAAAGTGACGAAAGTCAGTGCCAA
>CAZSNX010000120.1:0-10212 GCA_964607945.1 uncultured Candidatus Obscuribacterales bacterium | reverse complement strand
TTGTCGTCCCCGGGGTGTCGCGGCGACGCTTGGCCGAAGCCGCCACATCACCCATTGACGCGACCACCGGCTTGCCGGCTGCGCGCACAGCCAGCACAGCTTCCTGAAGCTCCTGGCTAGTGGCGACTGTGCCACCAGGCGAATTGATTCGCAAAAGCACTGCTTTGACATGATCGTCCTTAAGCGCTTTGCGCAGCGCCTTCTTTGCACTGGTGCACGACCCGATTTGAGCGAGCAGAGTGCTCTGGTCTTTGTCAACAATCATTCCGCTCAATCGAATGACCGAGATTCGGTCGCGCATGGACATCAAAGATTTAAATTGTGAACTGTCCGAACTCTCATCGCTCTTGGTGCCCTCATCGCGATGAACGAACATGCTGACGGGAACTGATATCAAGCAGATTGCTAAGATCAACCAGACGGCGACACGTTGGTTGGCTGAAATCGCCAAGGTAATTCCTCCCTCTGAAAACCGGCTCCGAAGTAGACTTCAATTATCCGCGCGCGGGAGGATTTCCTGCCGTCTGCGGACTCGGGGTCGATTCGCTGCCTTGCGGGCTTGGATTTGGGGTGCCGGCAGGCGTCGCCTGTTCGATTTTGCTTTGCTCGTCTTGAATCTGTTGGTCGAGTTTGGCTACAGCTTCCGGTCCGGAAAGATCGACCAAACCCTGCCGGTATCGGCGCAAATCTTCAACTACGCCGTCTACGTCTCGCTGCTGGCGGCGCAAGGTGTATTCCATCTCCAGCTGCTTGGATGCATCCTGGCCGGAGCGGGCTTCGCTGACCATCGCTTGCAGATCTTGCAGGTCGGTATTGGCCTTCTGCATAGCTGCCATGGTCTTTTTGTAGTTGCGGAAATAATCAACTAACTTGTCAGCAGTCGTGCGCACCATGTTGTAGAGCATGATCTGCTCTGTCTGGCTTAACCTGGCGTTTTTTGCTGCCTTGCTTTCTTGCGCGCCGATCATATTCATGAGGGCATTACCGGTGGTGCTAGTGATGGCATAGCCGCCGGCATTAGGCATCATCATCTGTCCGGCCCCCATTCCTGCGAAAACGGCAGTGGAAAGCATTCTCATGAGGATGGTCGAACCGTGACCTGGATTGGATGTCGGCATCAGCTTCTGAATGACGAATTGAATATCCGGCGATCTTCCCAAGGCTGATTCCCAGAGTTCGGCTAACTCGGCCTTTTCGGAGTCGATCATCGTCTCGACTTTCTTTTCAGCCTCATCATCGCTCATCAACAATGGCAGTGGCATTACATTGACTTGCTTTGCCTTTTTCAAGTTGTCGCCCAATTTGTCGGCGATACCGGTCGGTGCAATGAATAAACTCTTGCTGCTGGGATCGACCGGGCCTTTCGGGACAAATCCGGTAGCATTGACCGTCGCCTTCAACATCGGGCCGCCACTGGTATCTTCGGGCAGCGCTGAAGCCGAGCCTTCATCCAACTTCACTGGTGCGATCGAGTTGTTGCCACCACTGGTGGTTCTAGCCGGTGCTTGCTTGCTTACATCGTTTGTTTCGGGGCCCGATCCGTCATTCAGTTTGTTGTAGGACGGCACGTTAAAGGTAGGGCGCTTGGCCAAGCTAGGGGCTAGCCCTGCTTGCAGCGTTAAAACTGCTGCTCCGAGTGCCAATAGAATCGACTTACTCACAATTGTGCCGGTCTGAACTGAGTTTGCGCGGTCCATCAAATTCGGGCCTTTCCAGTTTGGTGAATCGGTAGACTGGTGCATCTTGACAATATGAAACACACCAACACATTTTTGCTTACGGCAGAGTCAATATAGCACAGCCGGATCTCTTGAGAAGTTACCTTTTGTCAATCTCAAAGTGCTTCCAGCTCATGCATCAATTCAGTCGACGAACTTCAGGATCGCGAGTTCCCGGCCGTTACGCAAATGATGATTAGAGTAATGCAAACTAACAGCTGTCCAATCTGGTCGCCGATGACCGTAAACGGTGTCTGGGGCGTCTTTAACCAATCCATCAAGACTAACGTTTTCATAACCGCAGCAAACAATGCGGGCAGCGCAAGCAGCTTGATAAATCCTGGAAGAGCAGCTGGTTGAGGCATTGGCGCAGGAGAAGGCGATTGTCCGCTGAAACGGCCGGAGCCGGCTGTATGTCTGTCGGGTATCTCCTGTGCTGCCGGTTCGTTGTCTTCTGCCGGTTTGAATCGACGCTTCTTGCTGCCGGCATCGGTCTCTTCGTGCGAACTGCTGCCGCCCATGCCGCGCAGACTCGACATATTGACTGACGGTGCTTGTGCCTGGCTGACCGCACCATGCTGTCCGAGCCCGGTTAAATGGGCGTGAGAAGGCGAGCTGTCTGTTGCACCGCCTACCGGCTCTTCGAAATTTGGAGCCATAGCCGGTCCAAGCAACGCGCCCGGGCCAGCCATCGGTTTATTCTGAGCTGGCACACTGGCTGACATCGGTGAGCCGGCCAGCGGGCCAGGCGGGCTGCTTGAATTTGCGTTGTCCAACCTGGCCGGTCCCGGCCCGGGTGGTTCGGTGCCAAATCGTTGGGTGGGAGGAACATCCAATAAAGTGGAATGAATATTAGCCGATTGCCCGGAATGGGCGAAGCTGTCGGAAGAGTTCACCGCCTGTGGTGGTATCGCCGGCGGTCTTGGCGCTGGCGGCATACCGAAGTCGCTTGCCGCGGGTTGAGAAGCCGGTGGTGGCGCTGTCGGTGACGGACTGCCGAATGAAGGAGTAGAAGGACCGCCCCAGGACGGCTCAGGCGCAGACTGTGGACGAGCATGCGAATCGGCTCCGGTCGAAGGCTCGGAGGGTGCCGGGCGAGTCGGCGCGGATTCGGTTTTTTGGCTCTTCGGGGTGACCGGCTTGTCGTGCATCGGTACTTTCGAGGCCAGCAACGGAGAACGCAAGACGTGATCGCCTCCGCTTTCCTGATCATCATCGTCAACTTCCACGAAGGCCGAGCCTCTTCCCATCGGTACGGTTTCGGCGCTGCCAAGGATGGGAGAGCGCAAGCCGCCAGAGCGGCCCAGCGGGCGGGGAGGCTCGTCTTGATCGTCGTCTTCGCCGCCGAGAAGCGGAGAACGCAAATGGTGCTTGCCGCTGGCCGAGCGTCCCGAGTGCTGATCGCTGTCCGAATCGCTTCCACTTAAGAGCGGAGAACGCAGACCGCCGGAAGCCGACTGCCGTGGTTGCGGATAGTCGTCATCGTCACCGGCAAGCAAAGGGGATTTTAGCTTCCCTCGTCCTGGCGGTCTGGCCGGTGGTGCATCTTCATATACGTCTTCATCGTCGCCTTCGAGCAGCGGTGAATGAAGATGTGCTTTTTTGCCCGACCTGGCAATCGGGGGCTCCGGGTCACGCGACTGACCGGGATCGACTCCGCCGAGAAGCGGTGACCGCAATCCGAGGTGACCCCCGGATGCTGAAGGTGAAGATGGATGCGAATCTTCTCTCAAACCAGGCTCGACTCCTCCCAGCAAGGGGGAGCGCAGACCCATATGACTGCCCGAGCCGGTATCGGCGGAGCTGCTGGACGGACTGGATGTTCCTCTCAGCCTGCTTAAATCTGGCTTGCCTGAACTGCTACCGGCACTGGTGGGAAAGTCATTCGCATCGGCACCGAGCAAAGGGGAATGCAGTTTGGGCGGTTTCGGTTGCGGCTCCGCCGGTCTGGGCGCTTCGGGCTTGACAGGAGGAGCTGGCTCGTTGACTGCCGTCGGCGGGCTCTGCTTGGTCAGTCTTTGTCCGCACTCGGCGCAAAAACGCGCCATGTCTTCATTCATAACGTGGCAGATAGGACAGTCGATCACCGTTTCTTCCTCACTGACTGATTAAGTAGATTAGCAGCGCTTGAATTTAATAGGAATTCTAAGTCGCAGCAGTCTCTTAATCTGATTATTCCGCAAAGCTATTCAGCTGTCCCGATTATTTCTTAAATATGCCTAGTTTATTTAAACCAAGTTGCCATGCTAGACTGACCAGTTGCCATGTGATCTGTTCTGCAGTGGTAGAAATGCGGGCAGAGCGCCAATACACAGAAACGGAGTTCCGCAATGAAGCAGCGCATTATTCCTGTCCTTTTGAGCATCTTGATGGCAGGACAGGTGGTTCCGGCAGCGTCTGCTGCGGGGTCTCAACCAGATGTGAACTTTAAGATTTATAGCCCGGAGGCTGCCAAGGAAAATAATGCAGCAACCGCTCCTGCGGAGACACCGGCAGCGGTTGAACCGGCTGCCCCGGCTCAGCCCAACCTGGGACCGGGCGAAGTTCCGGTCGGCGATATTCCGATTCCGGCTGCTGATAACGCAGCGGCTGCGCCGCCTGCCGATGGGTCACTCGATGCCGCTGCGGCACCACCGGCCGATGTCGCACCGGCAGCGGCCGATGGCGCAGGCGGGGAGCCACAGAAGGTCGCCAACAAAGTGCTGCAAGGATATATCAGAGTAGTGCCTTCCGGCACCAAGATTCCAATCATCATGGACACTGCAGTCGATAGCGATACCAGCCAAGAAGGCGATGAATTCTCGGCCAGAACCTCTGAAGATCTGACGATTGACGGTGGCATCGTGGTTCCGGCCGGTTCTGTCATCAAGGGCAGAATCGCCCAGCTCAATGCTCCGAAGCGGTTCGATCGCTCCGGGTCGGTCGCCTTGAAATTCGATACAGTAACAACGCCGGATAATCGGCAGATTCCGCTGGTAGCTAATATTGTGGCGCGCGGTGGAGTGGTTCATGCCAAGCGCGGCATGAAAGATGTGCTGATTGAAACAGGGATGTTCACCTTGCCGGCTGCGGCCGGACTCGGTATCGGTTTTCTGGCTGGCAATGCCAGCAGCTCAACCAGCAGCATCGGCTCGGCCGGCGGCGCCTTGATCGGCGCCGGGATCGGCGTGGCAGTCGGTACGATCGTCCTGATGTCTAAGAAGGGCAAGCGTGTCGATGTTCGACCAGGCGATGAATTGAAAATCGAGCTGGCTGAAGATTTGCGCATGCCAATGTAACCGGCGCCAGCAATTTTCTATCCAAAACCCTAGTAAAAGAACCTGGATAATACCAGCCGCCTTTTTTCGCTGGTCGGTTAAATTTAACCTGGAAGACAACTGTCTGCCGGCTTCGCTCCTTAGTGTTCGAACCAGCGCGTTAAGTGCCCCACCCGTGGGTAAAACACATATGCTACTGGTAGTTAGTCCTTGCTAGAATCGAAGTTGAACGCAGCAAGGCGGGTAGCACTCGACTAATTGTCCTCTGGTACAAGCAGATATCCGATTGCAATCTCTCGGATTGACAATGAAGCGAAAGGAGGAAGCAAGTACTGCACACGAATGGCCTTGGGCCTTTCAGGCGAAGCTGAAAGATCGCATTGTGTTATACTCGACGACGCACTTATGCAGCTAGAGTTACACCCGTAGCGCGCTCCTTACTAGAATCGAACTGGAATGCCGAAAGCCACTCAACCGGTCGAAAATTGTGCGTAGCAATTGTTCGTGCGATTGACCGGATCTTCGGCTAAAGCGTTAAGCATTCTCACACTGTTGAACATTCCCGCCCACCAATGACGTCCACATCATTCCGACCAAATAGTCAACAGCAGCCGCCAAGAGATCCCAACATGGCTGCTATTTTGTCGATCATTCCTGGTTGGGGACAGCTGTATAACGGTGAGACGCTCAAGGGAATGCTCTTTTTGAGCGTCACCGGCGTCAACTTCCTATTGCTTTTGCTGGTTGTGATGACCGATCCGATTCTCAAGACACTCTGGGAATTCGGCATCTCCAATCATATGAAGCCGAACGTCGTGCTTGTAAAAACGATTCAGTCGGCCCACATCGGCTCACCCGTGTCGATTATTTACCTTGGGTTGGTTCTGACCTTTGTGGCTTATGCAATCAGAGATGCATATGACCATGCAGCGATGATTCAGCGGAAACATATTTACCCGGAATATGTAATCGAAATGCCGGAAGCGGCAAGCGGATCTTATATATTCCATGTGTCTTTGATGGTCTCGTGTTTTATCTTGGCATTCTTCTTCATTGTGCCGCCGCCGCCGCCATCGCAGGTGACTGACATCGAGTTTATCCAGAATCAGCCGCCGACCCAGAAAAAAATCATCTCGCGTATAAAAGCCGAGCATAATTCCGAAAATGCCGGTAAGCACGAAAATAAGCCGAGAGTTGCTCCATCACCGGCGCCCGGCAAGGTAAGCACACCTTCTCAATCAAAGCCGAGCCAGACTCCGGCTCCGCATCCATCGCCGACGCCTTCGCCGCATCCGACGCCATCACCGAGCCCGCATCCGACACCGTCGCCCTCGCCGCGGCCAAGTCCGTCGCCGAGCCCGCATCCAAGCCCGTCTCCATCGCCGAGACCAAGCCCGAGCCCATCGCCGAGCCCGCATCCAAGCCCGTCTCCATCACCATCACCGTCGCCCTCGCCGCGGCCAAGCCCGTCGCCGAGTCCGTCTCCATCACCTTCTCCCAGTCCTTCGCCGTCGCCGAGCCCGTCTCCGCGCCCGAGCCCGTCGCCGTCTCCCAGTCCGACGGCGATGCCCAGACCGGGTGCTCCTTCGCCGACACCGACTGCTCGTTCCAACTCGGCCTCCGGCGCCGGCAACCCTTCCCCGTCGCCGTCTCCGATGGCGCTGGCTCATATGGGTGGTGGCTCGTCCTATGCACCGATGCCTAGAGCTGGAGGATCGAGCTCTTCTTCATCTAGTTTTGCGCCGAGCGCTCCTTCACCGATCGCCTTTGGTGGCAGTGGCGGCGGACCTTCGTCGTCTCCGACACCTGTACCGGTGAGCGGCGGTGGCGGCGGCGGCGGTAGCCGCAACAGAGGCGGAGGCAATCCCAGTGGCGGAGGACCAGCCGGCGCGCCGGCGCCTGTCAAGATGGGTAGCGGTGGCGGCGGCGGTGGTGGACCGCAAGGTGGCGGTCCGGTCGCAGTTATGCCTCGCGGCGGTGGCGGTGGTCCAGCCGGTGGCGCAGCCCGCCCATCGGGAGGGGGCGGGGAAGGCGCTCATGGCAACCCTGACGCCAACAATAATCCCAACGGCAGACCTTCGCAGGCTGCCCAGGCGGACGTAGATTTCGGACCATATATGGCAGACCTGCAGCGCCGCATTAAGCGTGCTTGGTTCCCACCCAAGGGACAGGAATCCAAGCGGGTGATGGTAATTTTCAAGATACACCGAGGCGGCGAGCTGTCTCACTTGCGGCTGGAGCGCTCATCAGGCAATGCTATCGCCGACCAGGCTGCTTTGAAAGCTGTTGAAAACGCCGCACCGTTTCGACCGCTGCCGACTGGTGCGCCGGACGATGTTGATATCCAATTTACGTTCGATTACAACGTATTTGGTGGTGGGGGACGTGGTACCTTCCGTCAATTCTGATAGACTCTCAACAGCTTAGGGGCCGGCAGCTCGACCGGGGGGTCGAGGGCGATAGTTTGAAGTGATTGCACTTTGACCAGGAGAAAAAATGGAAAGTAAATTCTTCACCTTCTTTATGGAGTTTATGATCAAGGACTGGTTTGCATCAGTTCCGATTACGATCTGCTCTATCTTGACAGTGGCAGTAATTATCGAGCGGTATCTTTACTATCAAAAAAATCGTCGGGACGTCTCTGCGTTCATTCACCAGCTTCAACGCGAGTTGGAGCGCAACCAATTGCAAGCCGCTCAGGCGACCTGCAGCCGGTTGGGCGGCGTTGTCGGTGAAGTGGCCGAGGAAGGCGTGCGCTTGATGGCTGAACAGAAGGAAGACTTCTCCAAAGCCTTTGACATCACGGTCGGTTTGGTGACTCGCAAGCTGGAGAAGCACCTGGCGATTCTTGGTACCATCGGTGCTACCGCTCCGTTTATCGGGCTGTTTGGTACGGTGGTTGGTGTCGTTTTCACGCTCGATCAACTTGGTGTCGGCGGCGGTGGCACACCGGTCGTCGTCGTCGGTGTGGCGAAAGCTCTGATCGCTACCGGGTATGGACTGATCGTAGCTATCCTGGCGGTTATCTTCAACAACTTGTACACCAACACGGTCAAGCGTTTCGATGACGACTTCCTGCTCTTGAAGCTTCTGTTTATGAGTTTCGTCGGTGCTGAGCACGCCTCTCGTTAAGGAAGTCCGTGTCGCAGCGGGAGTTTGAGCGATTAGACTTGTTTCATCGGAAAAGGAGGTGAGTGAGAGATGGCAATGGGGGGTAGTGGGTCCGGTCAAGTATTCACGGAGATCAACGTCACGCCCCTGACGGATGTGTTTCTGGTGCTCCTGGTTATCATGATCTTGATCGCTCCTTTGATCGACAAATCAGATCTCAAAATCAAACCGCCTGAAACTCACAACGCGAAGAAGGATGACGAGAGTAAGGCTATCTTCATCGATATCGACAAGGAAGGGCAGATTGCCATCAACGGCAAGTTCGTTGAGAAGAAAGGCGAAGATGCCGCGCTGGCCGATGAGCTGACTAAGCGGATCAAAGACCTGCAAACCAGGCAAGGGCGAGATGACGTGCCGGTTACGGTCAACGCTGATGGAGACGCTAAGCAAAAGGATGTGGTCGCGGTCATGAGCGCCGCGGCGGCTGCCGGTATCAAGCGCATGCGTGTGTCGACTATTCAGCAGACTCAGTATTAATGCATCTCTTGCTCGGCTTGATTGGGCATCCGGTCAGTCATTCGCTTTCTCCGCCGATGCACAAGGCCGCTCTTGCGCATTACGGGCTGGACGGCGACTACAGGTTGGTGGATTTGCCGCCGGATGAACTTGCTGATGGTATCAAGCGATTGATATCCGAGCGATATTGCGGATTCAATGTAACCGTTCCACACAAGAGAAGCGCGGCCGGCTTTGCCGGTGAGCTGACGATCGAAGGAAAATTGCTTGGTGCCGTCAATACCGTCAGGATAAATAATGCCGGCAACTTAGTCGGTCACAATACCGATCTCGGCGGATTCATGATGGCATTGACCGAGTCCTGGACAAGCGATGCTCCTGGCGAGCGCGCGATTGTGATGGGTGCCGGTGGTGCAGCCAGAGCAGCAGTTTGGGCTTTGATCAAGCTCGGCTGGTCGCAGATAACCGTTTTGTCCAGGAATGAGCAGAGCGCTGACTCCTTGTCCTGCGAAGTAAATGCTGTGCTTGCGGCTCGACAGTCCAATCAATCAGTCGTTGTGAATGCGCAGCAAGCCGATGGCAAGCCTGGCAAGCGTCCGCATTTGGTCGTCAATTGCACACCAGTCGGTCTGATTGATAATGAAGTGCCGGACTGGATGGAGCGGCAGATTAGCGCTTTGGGCGACGCCGGTTTGTTCTATGACATGGTGTATAGAAGAGTGGGCGATGCAACGCCGTTGGTTGCCGGTGCACGGGCTCGAGATATTGCGGCGGTCGATGGGATCGCCATGCTCGTTCACCAAGCGGCGCTTGCTTTCAATTTTTGGACCGGCAAGCCCGGGCCGGTTGATGTCATGAAGGCTGCACTAATTAAGTAGCCGGACAGCCGCGCGGTCAATACGCCGGCTTTTCATATCTGCCTGAATAGTTTGGTAACGGCTGTTCAACTGTATTGACGCATCTATAATTGTTATGGCGAGGGAGGAGCTTGAATGCTTTGGGACGGACTGTTCTTGGTAATGACCGTTGTGCTGGCCGTCAATGGCTATAAACGCGGGCTACTTGCCTCCTGGCGCGGTCCAATCGCCATGATACTGGCTACATTTGCGGTCCAACAAATCTATATCGACTTTTCAGCGTGGGTGGCGTCCCGCCTCCGCATTACGCCTGATTCGGCCGTGATAATCGGTTACTTAATGCTTTGGTTTTCGATCGAGATTGTCTTGGAGCTGCTGCTTGGACTTTTGTTAAAGGGCGGTCCGCAGCGCAGACCGGGTGCATTCAATCGCATTCTGGGAGTCGGCTATGGCTTTTGCAAGTCCTTTGTAATTGCTCTATTGCCATTAATGGCGGTATCAGTCGAATTGAAAATTCCTGAGCCGCCACCGGATAAATCGGGGCTGGTAGTGCCGCAATTTGCCGCTTTGGAGGGATCCTATCTGATCCCCAACTTGAAGAATGTCGCTGCAGCGATGGTACCGTTATGCGGACCACTGGTGGTATCGACTAAGGCACCGTCGTTCAAGCCGGACTATGCGACACCGGCTAAGGATGGCGGAAAGGATGCGACCAAGAAGGATATCGAGGAAATCCTTAAATAAAGGGAGCTT
>CAZSNX010000119.1:0-10241 GCA_964607945.1 uncultured Candidatus Obscuribacterales bacterium | reverse complement strand
GCCGCTGGCACTCTTGGGTCAGGGAGAACTCGAATTCAGTCGCGGTAATTTTGATGTCGCAAGCGAGCAGTTAATGCACTCCATAGACTCCGATCCTACTCTCGGTCAAGCGCCCGAGGTTTGCTTCGAGTTAGCAAAAGCGCTCGATCAAAAAGGCGATCGCGACAACGCAATCGATTTCTACAAGAGAAGCCTGGACAAGGGAATTACCGGAAAAGAAGCAAGCGACGCTCAAAGCGCGCTGAGCCGCCTGCGCGACGCGGCTACTAAACCCTAAATCGCGTCAGTCACAGCCTGCTGTGGAATGGAGAACATGGTTACAGAGCACGCCACCACCATTAAATGCGTCAATCCTTCTACTAAGTTGGCAATCGGCGAAGTGCCCTGCTTCGGACCAGCAGAGGTTGAGGCCGCGGTCAGAAAGTCGTGGAGCGCCTTCGAAGCATGGCGGCTGACCGACTATCATCATCGCGCTCAAAAGATACTCAAGCTTCGCAGCATCATCAGCGAACAGTCCGATCAAATAGCTCAACTCGTATCATCCGAGATCGGCAAACCGCTAACCGAAAGCTACATGGCTGAGCTGGTCGGCCCGCTCGATGCCTGCGTCTGGTTTGCGGAAAATACCGAGCGGGCCCTCAAGGAGCAAGTAGTCAATCTGGACAATCCGCTCTTATCGAGCAAACAAAGCATCATTACCTTCGAGCCACTAGGGATAGTGGCAATGATCTCACCCTGGAATTATCCGTTTGCTATTCCGATGATGACCATCATTATGGCTTTGATGACGGGCAACTCAGTAATCCTGAAACCATCCGAAAAATCCAGCCTGACCGGCATCAAAATCGGCGAATTGTTTACCCAAGCTGGATTTCCAGACGGGCTGGTGACAATCGTAACGGGAGATCGGACAACCGGTGCGAATCTGGTCAACAGCAAAGTTCAAAAGATAATTTTTACAGGCTCAGTTGCCGGCGGCTGCAGCGTTATGGCTTCAGCAGCACGTAATCTTACTCCGGTATCACTGGAATTGGGCGGCAAAGATGCGGCAATCGTGCTGCCCGATGCACCGATAGACTGGACCGCCAACGGGATAGTCTGGGGTGCCTTCACGAACTGCGGACAAGCCTGCGCCTCGATCGAACGGCTGTACATAGTGAAGAGCAAGAAAACCGATGCCTTGATCTCAAAGATTGTTTCACTTACTCAAAAGCTGAAAGTAGGCCCGGGATTAGATCCGACCACCGACGTCGGCCCGTTGATCGACGAGATGCAACTGGAGAAAGTAGCCTCGCATGTGGAGGAAGCCAAAGCAGGCGGCGCCAGCATACTTTGTGGCGGCATGAAACGCTCCGATCTCGGTGGATTTTTCTACGAACCGACTGTTCTTACAAATGTCACCGCCGACATGAGCATCATGAAGGACGAGACGTTCGGACCGGTATTACCGATTACAGTGGTCGACTCGGAAGACGCTGCGATTGAATTGTCCAACGAGTGCGACTATGGATTGACCGCTTCCGTCTGGTCGCACAATTTGCATCGCGCCGAAGATGTCGCACGAGATCTCGACGTCGGCACCGTATACATCAACGACTGCCTCTTCTCATTTGCCTGTCCGCAAGTACCCTGGGGTGGTATCAAGAAGAGCGGCTCCGGGCGTTCACATTCTTATTTCGGATTGCTCGACCTTGTAAACATCAAGCACATTTCCATCGACGCCTCCGGCGGTCCGCACCGCTTGTGGTGGTATCCTTACGGCAAGCCGCGTGTCGAAACGGCAAAAGCCGGCATCGAGCTAATCCACGGCTCGTTCCCATTTTCCAAGTTGCGTGGCGTCGGCAGGTTCTTGTACAATTTCATGCGCAAAGCCAAGCCTTAGCGGATTGTTAGTACATGTCAAACTATCGCAGAACCAGGTCCGGTGGAGGGTGGCCGGCCATCCTGTATGCGCTGGACAAAGCCTTGACGGTCGGACCTTGGCGCCTCTGGCAACGGATGAGATCTCGCAATGCCTGCAAGACCTGCGCTGTCGGAATGGGCGGTCAAACCGGAGGCATGGTCAATGAAGCCAACAGATTTCCCGAAGTCTGCAAGAAGAGCTTGCAAGCACAAGTCGCCGACATGGTCGGCGCTATTCCGGTCGATTTTTTCGAGAGAAATAGCCTGACTGCGCTGCTCAATCTCACTCCCAAACAGGCGGAAGACGCCGGGCGCCTAATTTATCCGCTGCTGCTGGAGCCGGGAGACACCTACTTCAAGCCAGTTTCCTGGCAAGCGGCCATCACTGTTGCTGCCGAGGCCCTAACAGCGACCACTCCGGACCGCTCTGCCTTTTACTCTTCCGGCCGCTCCTCCAATGAAGCGGCATTCTTGCTGCAATCCTTCGCAAGAGTCTTCGGAACCAACAACGTCATGAACTGCTCGTTTTATTGCCACCAGGCCTCCGGCATCGCCCTCAAGATGGCTTTTGGCACAGGCACAGCCACCGTCACGCTTGACGACATTGATAAAGCCGATCTGGTTTTCTTGTGCGGAACCAATCCCGCCTCCAATCACCCGCGCATCATGACTCAGCTCGCCGAGCTCAGAAAGCGCGGCGGAAAGGTGATAGTTGTAAATCCGGTTCGGGAGTCGGCCCTGGAGCGCTTTCATGTTCCATCGAGACCGCTGTCACTGCTTTTCGGTTCAGAGATAGCTTCCCTGTACATTCAGCCGCTGGCCGGCGGCGATGTTGCATTTTTCGTCGGCACAATCAAGGCTTTGCTTGAGAAGAAGCAAGTCAACCGAGAGTTCATCGAAAGGCATTCAAGCGGTGCCGAAGCGGTCTTTGCACAGGCGGAAGCACTTAGCTGGCAGGAGCTGACGGAAGAAAGCGGCGTCGACCGCGCCACGATGGAAACTGTCGCCGACCAGCTTGCCGGCGCGAAGAATGCGATTTTTACATGGGCCATGGGATTGACCCATCACCAGAGCGGAGTCGACAATGTGCTTGCGCTTTGCAATCTTGCCATTGCCACCGGAAATGTCGGAAGAGCCGGTGCCGGACTTTTGCCTCTGCGCGGACACTCGAACGTGCAGGGAGTAGGCTCGGTGGGATTCTCCCCGGCGCTGCAGGATGGTGTCCGGGCAGCGCTCGAACGGGCATATGCGAAACCGATGCCAACCGACCCTGGTCTGGACACTTTTTCAATGATTGAAACCGCCGGCAATGGCGATATCGACGTGCTTTTTGCATTGGGCGGCAATCTTTGGGGCTCCAATCCGGATCTCGCCCGGGCAGCCAAATGCATGCAGACAATCAAAACAACTATCTATCTTTCGACCAAACTCAATCCCGGACATTTTCATGGACGTGGTCAAACGACGCTTATCCTGCCGGTCTTAGCCCGCGATGAAGAACCGCAAGCAACATCTCAAGAGTCGATGTTCAACTTCGTTCGACTTTCCGAAGGCGGCTCACCGAATGTTTCAGGCAATATGCGCGCCGAATCCGAAGTAATCTGCGACATCGCCAATCGCGTTCTGGGAAACAAGCCGGTAGACTGGTCTCGCTTGAGCAATCACAAGGAAGTAAGAAAGCTGCTTGCCGAAGTGATACCAGGCTGGCAAGAGATTGGTCGCCTTGATGAGACAAAGAAGGAGTTCACTATCTCCGGACGCATCTTTCATACACCTGAGTTTCCAACCGACTCCGGGCGAGCGAAAATGCATCCGACACCGCTGCCGAAGTTTCCAGCCGATACGTTAAGGCTGATTACCTTCCGCTCGGAGGGTCAATTCAACACAGTCGTCTATGAAGAGCACGACATATATCGCGGCATTCCACACAGAAATTGCATAATGATCGCAAGCGAAGACGCGGCAAGACTCAACTTGCTGGACGGTCAACGTGTCACCATCCGCGGTGAGGCTGGCAAACTCGATAACATTGAAGTCGTCTTCGGCAGGATTAAGCCGGGAGTAGTAGCAATGTTTTATCCCGAGTCCAATCAACTGATCGAAGGAAAGATTGACTCCCGATCGAAGACGCCAGCCTTCAAGAGCGCGCCCGTTTGGATCGATCCCTAGATCCGTAACAATCTGGATTCTCAAGCAACTTTCATAGGACAATAGAGGCGAAAGTCAGCTCCTGACCGAGAGGAAATTGCATGCTGAGGCTATTGTTGCTGGTTGTACTGATTGTTGGTCCGCTTGGTTATTGGTACTGGACTACGACGCCGCAGTATTCCGTCCTGCAACTCCGCAAATCCATTAAAGAACACGATTTAAACAGCTTCCGGAAGTACGCCGACGTTGACACGGTAGCTTCACGAATGGTCGACGATCTTTTGACGAAACCGGTTCAGCGGGCCCTTGGTCCGGGTATTGTCGGCGAACTGCTTGGATTTGGATTAGGAGTCTTCGTAAAGCCGCTCTTAGTCGACAGCATGAAGCATAAAATTACCGACTACGTGGAAGGCAGAGCAAGCACCGCTTCGATTGAAAATGAAATACGAACCGCATCGGCGGGTGGATTCTCCAGTATTCCCGGACAGCTCGGCTTCACCGGCAAAGTCTTTAAAGATATCGAGTATGTGCGCACTGAAGGAAAGATTGCTTTAATCGGCATCAAATTGTTCAATGCAAAGTACAACGAAGATATGATATTGGAGCTCAAATTGAGGGATGCAGGTGGTTATTGGCAGCTCATGGAGTTATCGAATCTCCAACCTTTTATGGGCAGAATTCTCGAATTGCAGATGGGCAGCTCTACCCAGACCGAATCTATGCTTTCACCGAAGCTCGTCCCGGCCGAAGCTATTTCTTTAAGAGCGTTCCCGATTGATCTTTTCGGCTTGATTTAAATACTCCCGCGAGCAGATCGGCCGCCTGTCGGCATTCTTGATCAGAATTGAACCGTCCGATCGAAATACGCGCCGAAGCAATCGCGTCTGCTGCCGGAACACCGGTCGCAGTCAAAATCTGGGATGGCTCCTTGATGCCTTTATGACAGGCGGAACCGCTGGAGATGCAGACGCCCTTTAAATCGGACTTCAGCACCAGCGCCTCACCATCGCAGCCTGGAACCACTACACTTATGTGCCCGGGCAACCGGCGTTGAGGGTCGAGCGGACCGGTCATCCGAACTCCCTCCACCGCAAGCAATCGCTCCATCAGTTCGGCTTGTCTCGCCCGCAAAAAACCCAAATTGGCTTCCAGCTCATCGAAAGCCAATTCAGCTGCTTTGCCGATACCGACTATGCTTGCCAAAGCTTCGGTTCCCGGAAATAAACCGCGCTCCTGACCGCCGCCGTAAACCAGCGGCATGAGATTGATGCCCTTACGAACATAGAGCACGCCGACCCCTTTCGGCGCGTGAAATTTGTGCCCTGAAATTGACAGCGCGCTCACTTTGACTTGCGAAACATCAATCGGCAGTTTGCCGGGAACTTGCACTGCGTCAGTGTGGAAGTAAACGCCGGCTTCCTCAGCGATAGTAGCTAACAAATCGATTGGCTGAATCGTGCCGATCTCATTGTTTGCCCACATGACCGAGATAATGCTGGTGTCAGTCTGAATCGCTTTGCGCAATGAGTCCGGATTTACCAAGCCTTCATGGTCGACCGGAAGATAGGTGATTCGCCAACCGAGCGACTCGAGATGCTTCGCTGGTCCGAGTACGGCCGGGTGCTCGACCAAGCAGGTGATCATATGCTTGCCGAGACTGTTTGCTTCAGCGAATCGCGCTCTTCCAACGATCGCCACGTTGTTGCTGTATGTCCCGCACGGCGAAAAGAAGATCTCGTCTGCCTCGCAGTTGAGAAGACGAGCAACTTTCATGCGCGCTTCAGCTAATGCTTGAGCCGATTGCCTTCCGAAACGGTGCAAAGAAGACGGATTGCCCCACTCATTGGCGAGATAGGGAATCATCGCTGCGACCACCTCGTCTCGGACTTTGGTAGTTGCACTATTGTCCAGATAAATCGAAGCGCTCAT
This sequence comes from uncultured Candidatus Obscuribacterales bacterium, assembly GCA_964607945.1. Lineage (GTDB taxonomy): Bacteria > Cyanobacteriota > Vampirovibrionia > Obscuribacterales > Obscuribacteraceae > JAGVKB01. The sequence continues at coordinate 4,262 of CAZSNX010000119.1, read as the reverse complement.
TTCATTCTCGCCTAAAACTGCATTGCAATGGCGGCAAATGCCGCATTTATGCAGTCAGATGGTAACACGAATGATTCGCTTGCAGAATTGGCGTCGTAAAATAGCTTGACGGCATGGTGCACTTTAGCTGGATGAATGCATTCGCAATAATTTCGCTCTTTCTGGCAACCGGCGCGGCAATCGTGCTAAATATCTGTATCGGCGATATCTGGCTTAGTCCCAGTCAAGCATGGTCGAGCTTGTTTGGAACACATTTGACTGATTCCGGCGTAAGCCAAATGCTTTGGGAGATTCGCCTGCCGAGATTGTTAGTAGCTGCGGTGGTCGGTATTGGGCTCTCCATCTCCGGCTATGTGCTGCAGGCTCTATCGCGCAATTATCTGGCCGATCCGTACCTCACCGGCACGTCAAGCGGCGCTGGACTGGCTGTGGCAATCGCTATGTTTGCCGGAGTCGACTTCGCCCTCTTGCCACCGATTGCCTTTGCCGGAGGATTAGCCGCCAGTATTACCGCGGCGATTCTTGCTCGCAGCCCATCCGGGCTTTCGGTCTCCAAGCTGCTGCTGGCCGGCGTTGCTTTGTCTGCCTTCTGCGGTGGGCTGATCACATTGCTTTTGACGACATCGAAGAACCAGACGCTCTCGCAAGTAGTCTTCTTTTGGCTGGCAGGCGGCATCAGCGGCCGCACGTGGTCAGAGCTAATACCGTCGAGCGCTTATATCTTGCTTGCAGCAGCCGCCACTTTTGTAATGAGCAAGCCGCTGCGCTTGCTTTCATTGGGACAGCAATCTGCCGCATCACTTGGTTTGGATGTGTCTAAAGCACAAACGTCTCTGCTGATCTGCGCTATCGTCCTTTGCGGTGCGGCCGTCTCCTTGAGTGGTCTGGTCGGATTTGTCGGACTGATAGCGCCGCACCTGGCACGTTCTTTGTTTGGCCGAGACGAAAGAATTCAGATTGTTTGCACGGCTTTGATCGGTGCGACGCTAGTATTAATAAGCGATCTTGCCGCCCGAACGCTCGGGCAGGGTCAGGAGTTACCACTGGGAACATTGCTGTCGCTTGTCGGCGGTCCGTTCTTCTTGTGGCAAGTCTTTCAACGAAAAGGGGAGGCCCTCTAGTTGACCGATTCAACGAACCAAGCAGCCTCCATTTCGATCCAGTCACTTTCGGTTGGATGGTCCGGTAAAGTCGTGGCCGAAAAGATTGATTTCACTCTTCATGCCGGCGAAATTGTAGCGATTGCCGGACCAAATGGCGCCGGTAAATCAACCCTGCTGAAAACGGTCGCTCGCCAAGCCAGTCCTTTGTCCGGGCAGATTCTCCTTGCCGGAGCCGCTATCGGGCAACTGGCCTCGTCAGACTTCGCCAGGCAAGTAGCTTATGTCCCCCAATCAGTCGACGGCAGCACGAACCTAACTGTAATGGAGTTGGTCTCACTCGGGAGAAATCCGCACCAACATTGGTGGTCCTGGAACCAATCCTGCGCAGACATTTGCGCTATCGAGCAAGCATTGAAAAGGACCGGCACCTGGGAGCTGCGGCATCAGATCATTTCTACGCTTTCGGGCGGGGAGAGACAACGCGCTTCTATAGCGACGGCGCTCTGCCAGCAGCCGAGCTTCTTACTGCTGGACGAGCCAAGTGCTCACTTGGACTTTCGCCATCAATTGGAGCTAACCGAGCTGCTTTGCGAAATGCGAAAGAACGGACTTGGAGTGCTGGTCGTTCTGCACGATCTCACCTTAACAGCCAGACTAGCAGACAAAGTGCTGTTGTTGACGAAACCGGAAGAAGGACCAAGCAGCCCGGCCGGCTTCGACTCACCTGACACTATTTTCACGCCGGCGACTTTGCGACAGGTTTATCGAGTCGAAATCAGCATCTTGCAAGATCCGGCAAGCGGGCGCAGCGTTTATACCATATCGAATTCAGCTAAATAGCAAAGATGCTCGCCGAAGCGAGCATCTTCATTGCCTCGGATTACCTTCGCACTAGTTGCGTTGATAAAGATGCGGATAGCGCTGATAGCCATGCTGCATGTTGCCGCGCTGTTGACCGTAAGCAAGCGCTTGCTCCGGATAGAACTGCTGGCAGCGACCACCATTGCCGCGATTGGCATATCGGCTGGCCACATCATATCCGGCCCAGGCGTTGAAACCGCTAATCGCCATGTTCATCGCCTGCTGAGCTTGCATCATCGACGGATCACCGCCGGCAAACGGTACTGTGCCGTTGTAACCTGCTCGATACGAGCGATAACCGTTCGGACCCCCATTTACCTGCTCTATGTTGTACATGGGCATTCCCTGCATTCCCTGCATTTGATACTGACTGTAATAGTCAGGCGCGTATGAGATCTGCTGTTGATACTGCTGGCCGGGGTTGTAGCAGCCGCGATACTGCTGGTAGCTCGGCTGGCAGCATTGCCGCGGAATGTATTGCTGATAGTTATAGTTTTGTCCACCTGGATAACGGTAATCGTAATTACGGCCACCCTGCATGTTGACTTCACCGGAAGCGTTATTGATGATCACTTCCGAGCCAGGCATTGCAGTTACATAAATGTCACCGCCGCCTTGCCCGCGACCGCCCCAGAACTGTCGCGCCCTCATGCCGGGCTGCTGCTGCTGCGGCGCATATGCATCCGCTTGCCAGGGATTGTAGCCAGGCGGCGTTACCGGCTGAGGAACCTGCGGGCGGACATCGCTGCCATCCCATTGATACAGGTCTCTGCCACCGGGTTGCCCCGGCTGCCCCTGTCCGGGCCTTGGCTGGTTGGGGTTAGCATCGCTCCCGTCCCACTGATATAGATCTGTCATTCTTTTCTGCTCCTCAGTTGCCTGCCGGACGGAGTGTCTTCCGCCTCTCGCACACGTGTCTATACATAATTGACATTTTTTGGAAAGTCAATGGGAAAAATCCCACCGAATGCTCAGAAACTGGCTGTCCTAGAGGCTTTCCGAATGATTAACTAGCAACACCAAAACGGTCGAGATTACAATTAATGTGCCCATTTTAGCCAATTTTAAGCGAACCTGGGTGGCGGTTGCAGCAGTCGAAATCGAGCAAACCAACCATAGAAACCCGGCGGGCATACCAAAAGTCCAGCCCTGCCTGTAATTTCAATTTCGGACGGCAAAGTCGCATTACCAACCTATATGAAGAAATCCGGACAAACTCCAACGCATCCAGTTTGCTGCCAGCAATGAAAAACAGCGCAATCGCTAGAAGTGAACGAACTTAAGCAGTTTTGGCATAAAGACCACCGCCCCGATTGCGATCGCCATCACAGACGAGCACAGGACCGCTGCCGCTGCCGTGTCTTTGGCATATCTGGCCGACTCGTGATATTCGCCGTTAGCCGAGATATCTACCAAATGCTCGAGCGACGTATTGAGGAATTCCGTAGTCAAGACAAAACCAACCGCCACAGCCAAAAAAGCCCAGCCGATCAGATCTACGTTCAACCAGAGCCCCAGCCCGATTACTAAAACGGCTGAGGCGAAATGGATGCGAACATTGCGCTCCTCTTTCAGCCCAATCCAAATGCCATGAAAGGCGTGATAGAACGACTCAATCATGCTGTTTGCTCGTCCAGCCTTTCTCTTCCATGCCCGCGGAATGAGACTCCGTGTTTGGGTCGAACTGTCCGCGGTGCGCAGGACTACTTTGTCTTGCAAATTTACAGGAATGGTTGCAATCTCCCAGAACGACCAACGAGCGTTATCCTCGTCTACTAATATTAGTGGAGTCTGCCCGAATCCGAATTGACGATAACACGCTGTAAGCGCATAAGCAAGCCATTATAGGCTTTTAACGGCCGAGTCCGGCCGCCGCCAGTATCTGTCTTTGTCGACCAAACATTTCCTTTTCTTCGACCGGCTCCTCGTGGTCGAAACCAAATACATGCAAGCAGCCGTGCACAAACAGAAAGGCCAACTCGCGCTCGACTGAGTGCCCGAAAGACTCAGCCTGCTCGATTGCCTTCTCCACTGAAATGATCACCTCTCCGAATTCCCAAGGCAGCTCCACCGGCGGTGCGTCCAAATCGAGCGGAAAGGAAAGTACATCAGTGGCAACATCCTTGCCTCGCCACTGCCGATTGAGCAAGCGAATCTGTCGATTGGAGACAAGGATCAAACTCAAACTTCCGCGCTTACCAATTTGAGTGACTTGCTTGCGTTTCAAATGCGGCGGCAAGCGCGTCAGAAGGTTGGCGCAAATCTGCCCGGAAAGCTCAGCAGTCTTGACTGAAAGCC
>CAZSNX010000118.1:4799-10241 GCA_964607945.1 uncultured Candidatus Obscuribacterales bacterium | reverse complement strand
CGTATGAATAACTGTCTCGGGGTGTCCGGACATAAGCTGCAAAGCGCCAATGATTCCAACGCTCAGCCAGCTTCCACGCCCGTTGGCTAGACGTTCGACCGCCCAAAGAAAGAACGGAACCAGCGCAATCGCACTACCGATTGGAAAGTCGAGGAAAGATACGATCAGACCGGAAAGCGGAAAGATAATCGCTGACAGAGCGGCACTTCTGCTGCACAAGCCGAGCTCGCGCGCCAATGCCCAGGTACCCGCTCCCGCCACCACGAATTTGATCCAGGGAAGGAGATTCAATCCGAGCTGAACTGGCAGGAATGCGAATAAGAGGTTGAGCGGAAACAATGGTGCACTCTGCCCGTTGCTCCAGAAAGGAGTACCGCTGAATTGGTACGGATTCCAGAAAGGCGCCCGCCCGGCGCGAAGCTCCTGCCGAAGAAACATGAGCCATGGTTCAATTGCGCACAGGATGTCGTATGACTGCGGGTTGATGCTATGGCCACTTTGATTGACCTGCCATGGTGGCATGGTGGAGAGCAATCCGGCTGGGCTGACGACTCCAGTCGGCAGTTGAAGCGAGGGAGCGAGCAGTAACATGGCGGTGAGCCCAAGTAGCGCTATTATGCGTGCAAGCTCCCCCCGGCTGAAAAGAATTCCACCCAAGCTAAGTAAAGAAAGCAGCGCTAGAGCTGGATTCACGTTCTAAGGCCAATCTCGTACGTGGTGGTCAGGTCTGCCCTTGCTTGATCTGCCAGAGCTGCAAATGCGCTTTCGGTATCCCAATAGTCGCGATACTTCTCGTAAATTCTAATTGTCCAAGCTTGATTGTCGTACAGTGGTTTCGAAAAGCGCCTGTATTCTGCGGTTACGCCTGGCACTCTATTGAAGTTGACAGACCGCGACATACGGATCCATAGGTCCCAGTCTTCTAAGAACTCCAGTGTCTCATCGAAGGGCCCTGAGAGTTCGAACAGCTCTCTGCGAAACATGGCGCACATGAACGCGATAAAGTTTTCTCTATCTAGTCTTTCGCGATCGAAATCAATTCCGTTGAACAGTCTCCTTTCGCTGGCTGGTATCCATGCATCACCAGCCCAGCGATAGTCGCATGTCTCACAATCGCTGTAGGCAAATTGCTCTCCTGACGTTTCAAGATAGTTTGCCAACTTTTCGAGGTGCTGCGCGTAGAAAAGATCATCGTCATCGAGGAAGTTGACATATTTCCCCTTCGCTGCGCGCAGACCGGAGTTGGCTGCTACAGCTCGTCCGAGCGGCTCGGCGTGACAGATGTGTTGAATACGCAGGTAGCCGTGAAATTCGTCTAGAATCCGTGCGATGTCTTCTCCGCCATCGTTAACTACTACCACTTCGATGTTTCGATAAGTTTGGGTCAGAATGCTGGCGATCGCTTCACGCAACAGAAGTGGCCGATTTCGTGTACGAATAATTACCGAGACCAATGGTGGTAAATCGTGCCCGCTGGCGGGAAGGAATTGCTTGACTGTAAACGTCTCGATCGGGTGCCCCCAGATCTCCCGGGACTCCATTAAGTAATAGCCCTCGGCGTACAGGCAGCCGGGCGACACGGTTAGAGAGCGATATCGGTTCAGGCTGATTGCGCATTCAGCATATGGGTAATACTTGAGCTGGCTGTGGTAGCAGTTGCTGGCATTACGCTTCTTCTCAATCACCGAAGTGATGTCGACCAATGTGTTGATGTTAACCGGGCGGTTGTAGTCGTAGAACGCGACTTTACAACCAATCAAGGTCTTCTGCACCACCTGCCAGACCAGTCTGGCTGTTGCTCGGTGGTCAGGGTGAAATTCGTGAGGGGAGGGAGCATACACAAGCGTCGGCTGGTATTCCCTAAACAAGTCGCAGAGCTGATCCGAGATTTGGTGGGCCTGTGCCAATTCTCTGTCTGGGGCATTCCAGAACTCGATGTCGGTAATTCCTAGAATTGTGGTGGCATGTTTTGCTTCATCCTGCCGCAACTGCACATATTCATCGTGAGAATACTCAGCTCTGGTATCAGCTTTTGCGCCATCGGTCAGAAATACTACTTTGACCGGATCCCCGCTCATGACATGAAGGGCCAGAGATCCTCCACTTGTCAGAGATTCATCATCGGGATGTGGTGACAACAACAACACCTTGTGGCCGGTCAGATCGGTGGTGGTAAACGGGTAGTATTGGCTCTCGTCGTCCATTGACCTCATTCCTGCAGAAAGACCTTTTGCTGACTTGCCGTCACACCAGGTCCGAATCACCCATTGTGAAATAGAAGCTATCGAGAAGCTTCCTTTCGTCCAGCGCTGGATTGAAGGAGATGGAAGTCATATGCAATTTCTGCGGGTGTTCGCCCATGACCCAGCCTCTTTGCTCAAGGATTTCGGCTGCTTGACGGTCTTGCGCCAGCCACAGTTCCAGTCTGTCTACTTGGTTCTCTTGAGCGATCCTTTCGGCGGCATCATCCAGGGCGATCAGTGCGTGCTGATCTTCACCATCCCAGAGCAGATCTATCCATTGCACCATGTTGCCGGCGCGCTTAAGCACAGCCCAAGCGCTAATATCTCTCCCTTTGCCTGCGGTTAACTGAATGTAGTCGTGATTTGGTTTGCTCAGATAGCGTCGCACAAGTCGCTCGTAATTGCGCACAACCGCCACTTGATAGCGGTGCGCAGAGCGCTTCCACAACGCATCGATGGTAGTCGACTCACAGTGCTGGTTGATTTCGTAACGCTTCCACCATAGCCGCTTTGCACCAACTGTTCTGCTCCAGACGGGAACAGGAACCGGAGCGGCGTATCCAAGTCGATCTCGACCCATTTCCATGTGGCGTGTGCCTGGGAAACCAAACAAGAAGCTAATCTTGTCCACCTGACCATAGCGGCGATAGAAGTCTTGCACAGTCGCTGTGAACACGCGCTTCTCCTGTGTGCCCTGGCGTTTGAGGCGATAAACATCCATCGCCTGACCGGCGCAGTGGATATCTTCAAAGACTTTGACCCAGTGCCGGTTGACTCCGAAGTGAGCGATCAGCTCACCGGCCTGGTCGATTGCGACAGTAATCCAGCAATCGTTGGTTTCGGGCTGGAACTTCCAACACCACTCTTCGAGCGGTCGTTGTAGTCCAAATATCTCATTGAAGCCTCGATTGATGGCTGGTCCGTCGCCATGCTGGTAGGGACGGACGAGAAATCCGTCCTCCTGCAGAACTGCTGCCGGCTCGTTTAAACTGACTACTGCGCTCGCTCCTGCTCCCGGCAAGTCATGCATACCCGATTCCTCCTTGCACTACTTCGCGCGTACTAAGCTCTACCGCAAATCTAAAATGTTGCAACTCTCTTCCTCGAAAGTCGAGAGTTTGCAGGGAGTATGTCCCCGGTGACATATGGTCCCACAGATCTGCTGTCAATTCCCAGTTGCCGCTGTCGCTTACACGCGCGCCAGCTGCCGGGAAGCCTGCCATCAGTGGAGATAGCTCGATCCAGCAGCAAGCTGATGGTACCAGAGTTGCAAGCGCAACGTTTATCTCGGAGCGCGCGCCGGCCAGTAGCGGTGCGTTCACTCGCGACGTCGGAAGGCTGTTAGGCAGCCGGTCCAGTAAACTCGTCAACCGGTCACCGTAATAGCGCCTTTGAAATCTTCTGGCGGAGGAGGCACACCAGATTGCAGCCTCACTCTCTTTAACTGCGCTTTGATTGTAAAGATGCACGGCTACGGCTTCCGGCACGTAATACGACTTTAAGCCTTTCTGTTGCAGGCGTAGCAGCCAATCCGTCTCTTCATAGTAGAGTTTGAAGCCTTCATCAAATGGACCGGTCCGATTCCACGCGTCTCTCTTGACTCCCAGCAGCGCCCCGCTTAGCGAAGAACTGCGCAGTGCCTGAGTTGCTGTCCAATGCTTGTAGGCGTGCCGGCGCCAGTGGGCACGAGCCCGCGCCATCCAGCGTTCGCTCGTGCCGGAAAGGCGTCGCCATATTTCACTTATGAGTTGGCGATCCTCCGTTGGTGGCAAGAGCACTGTCTTATCTCGGTCCCAGTAAAACTTTGGGCCGACAGCATCGGCACCTTTGCTCAGAGCTTGCACTAATGATCCGATGCAGCCTGGCAACACTTCGACATCGCAGTTCATGAAGAAGAGAATGTCCGCATCGGTATCTCTGACGCCGAGATTCAGGGCACTGGCGTAACCGAGATTGCTACCAGGATCGATCCAACGAACCGGCAGTCGACGCAAAGCCACTCGGTCAGCTTCGGTGCTCCCGTTGTCCACAACGATTAAATCAGCCTGGAGATGACATTTCGATAGCTCTGCCTGCAAAGCTGCGACAGCGCCGGCCAACAAATGGGCAGTATGGTAATGAACAAGGATGATTGCAATACGGGTCATGATTTGGTGCTTACTACTAACTCTTTGCCGCTTCCTGAGCCCAGTGAATCGCCTCCGCCAACTGTCTGGCGACCAAACGCGGATGGAACCTTCTAGTGGCGCCATAGCCCAGGCTACGTGACTTTCGCCACCGGTGACGATCGTCGAGGATTTGCGCTGCTTCAAAAGCAAAGGCCCGGGCATTCCGGGGCGCAACTAGCGTTAGATCGCCGTTGCCGATAAATTCTGTCGCCGGAATTCTCGATGCGACTGTCGGAACTTTTGATACCATCGCCTCCAGCAGAGGCAGTCCAAAGCCTTCCATCGGAAGTGACGGAAACATCATGAGGTCACACTTGCGCAGCTGTCGAGCGAGCTCTTTGGATGGCAGGCGAAAATGGTATATGTCTGGTTCAAGAATTCTTCGTTCTTCTGCCGTCAGCGGCAGCGTCGAGCTCCGCACCACCTTGCAGGAGCGACCAGCGGCTCGTAGTTCAAGCACTGCCTCCAGTGCGGTTCTTACGCCCTTGACCTCCGCCTCAAAGATTCCTGGAATGAATATCCACGGACATTCTCGTGGACCGAAACGAAGAGACGGACGGAAGGAAAAATCAACTGGCGGTGTCACAACGCGTGATTCACGACCGAAACGCTCAAGGAGAAAGTCGGCTAGATGTGGGGTGACGACCAGTGCCGTAATCTTGCGGGAGTAGGCTGCCTCTATCTGTGGCAGCTCGGCTGCAAGATGAGCTAGGTCTCCTTCGTAGCCCTGGCAAAAATGAACTAAAGGTCCCAGATTCATGGCTTCCGCAATCGGAATCGTAGCGTAATATGTTGCAATTACCAGGTCTTGCGAACCGACTTTAGGCTGCTCTTGATCATAGTTGAAATAGGTACCATCAAACTGGACCCAGTCTGGCTTTGGCCCACACCCAAGTACACTAACTTCGTGTCCCTGCATCTGCAATAGCCGGGCGTGCTGAAAGACGACTTTGACACCACCGCCTAGTTCCGGATGCAGCAAGACGTAGGCAACCTTCATGGTGATCCCCGACGCATCCGGTCAGCTGCCG
>CAZSNX010000118.1:0-4789 GCA_964607945.1 uncultured Candidatus Obscuribacterales bacterium | reverse complement strand
TCAGAGAGGACCTGCCCAACCGGATTCTGCTTGCCAACGCGGCTGCCGCTTGCAGTGCTGTTTGCAGCGTACTCCGGTGAGTTGGACTTGACTGCATATGCAGCCTCCAGCTCTTCGGTTCGAGTGGCTAGAGCACGCCGCACCCTGGCCAGCTCTTCGGCAGACTTTTGCAGTTCTGCCTCCCGCTCCGCTACCAGGCGCCGTGCTTCATCCAACTCCGCTTCCATCGTAGTCAGGTGTCCTTCAACATTTTCAAGCTCACCTACCAACCTGTTCACCTCTGCCTGGGAGCTTGCGAGTTGACCATTCACCTTCTCAGTATTCTCGAGGGACAAGCGCATCTTTACTTGTAATTCGACATTGGCTGCGAGTATCCCGACAAAGTCGAAGTTACCTTCGTATAGCTGTTTGATTCGATTGAGAATCTCCGGCACATGCCTGCTATCCTCACGGTAGATCAGCCCGATCTGCGAGTCCGCACAAAACGGACTGATCTCTCGCAGCAAGGATAACTTGTAGCTGTTCTGATTGTGACAAACGGTCAGTGCTGATGCCAGTACCGGGCAGCTGCCGACTGCGCCCAACGGCGTCAGAGCGATCATTGCATTGTTGTGCTCGGTCAGCAGGCGGTTGAGCTGTCTTTCCAGCTCTTCGGAGCTGTCTAATCCAGCTGCGAGCAAAAAGAGTGGTTGGGATACCGGTCCGATCCAGGCGGAAAGACTGGATTCTAAATCCAATTCATCTGAACCGGGTGTGAGGAAGGCGAGCTTGTCGCTAGTTTGACCAACTTCTTTCAGAGAATTCTTCACCAGTTCCAGCCAGTGAACAGCTCCTTGAGTCGGTGTCGATGCGATTGCGACAATTTTGTCGATTCGTGAAAGCGCGCTGCAGAAAATGGTGGACATGCCCAGCGTGGCCTCTGCTGCGAGATCGACCAGCGCGAGCTTGGCTGGGTAGCAGTCCACCAATTGTTGCAGTATGAAAGCATCGATCGGGGCAAGCTGCACCGACGGTTCTAGTGGAAAACCTAGCGTAGCCTCGGCCAGCCTGAGATAATGCTGGACGGAGTTGTAAGATTCAAAAATGGTTGCTGTTCTCATGGTTCGCTCTTGCTAGATGTAGCCTGTGTCGGGGTGATAGCGTAACTGTCTTGTCTTGAGTGGTTGCACATCCCTGATACCAAGCTGGTTGAAAACTCTCTGTAGATGTTCGGCCATTTTTTTGACATCATTTTCGCCGGCAGCACGCACCCTCGACCGCTCCAATTCGTGATAGATTCCAAATACAACCGGCACAAATACTAGCTTTCGTCCGGCTGCCGCGAGATGCAGGACTAACTCCCAGTCCTCATGGGCAGGCATCTGGAAGTCTTCCGTGTAGCCGCCTGAGTCAAAAACTTGTACGCGGTCATAGAGGGCGAACGTGTCTATATAATTGCGGCTGATGATCCGCTCTTGAAAGCTTTCGTTGTTGATAATCATCGAGACTTTTCCGGTTTGATCTCGATAAAGCAGGTTGCCATAAACCAAAGCAGCTTGTGTCTCTACGATCGCTCGATAGAAAGTGTTGATATTGCTGCTGACTAGTTCGTTGTCGGCGTCCATAAAAAGGATATGGCGATAGCTGGCTTTCAACAGGGCCAAATTGCGGACATACACAACGTCACTATTGCGAGGTAGTGCCAGAACTCGCAATCCGGCGTTGTAGTACAGCGCTTCCAGCTGGCGCAAGAGCGTTAACGATCCGTCTCGAGATTGATCGTCGATTACCAGTACTTCAGCCGGAATCTGTAACTTTGAGAGTTCTCGGACCGCATTAAGTGCTGAGAGTATTGCACGCGGTAACACATATTCGTGATTCCAATTCGGAATCACAATTGTCAATCCAAGCGGGGGGTTTTTCAAACTTGTAACTAATGCATCTGGAGTGATGCGAGGAACAGCTTTTGCCACAGCAAAATCATTCAAGATTTCGTACCCCACTTACTAAGAAGAGCCGAAACGCTTGACTCAAGGGACGGCAGCGAAAGAAACTGAGCGACGAAGTCTCGCCGGGCAGTCTCGAAATCGAGCGCTCGCAGACGATCGATCCAATCCATTTCACTGAAAATTAGAGAGGAGAACGGTGCAGCCGGGTTAGCATTTTGACTACCGGCAATGATCTTAACTGGCACGCAGCCGTTTGTGAGAGCCAGCCTGAATCGAATGCTCTCGAGATAGTAGTAGGGGTGGTGCGAGCACCAGATTTTATAACGAGTGCTCTGGAGAACACGGTTCAACTGCTGACCACCCAGATGGGGGCCGTTCTCCTGGTAGGGAACGTGCCTGACTAGATAGACAAAACCCGCCGGATCGTATTCCTGGACCAGCCGCTCTACCAGCCTGAGCCGTTCTCCGGTCGCTTGACCAACGAATGCCCACGGGATCGGTCGCTCACTCGCTGAAATTTCTGAAGGCAAAGACTTGGCGGACAGCCTCTCCGCTTTGGTCAAACCGTTGAAGAGGCTGCGATATTCGTAGTGGGAGCTGTCCGGTAGTAGAGCTTGCTGATTCTCGAAGCCTAAATCTAAGATGGTACGTAGCTGCGCTTCAGCCATGATCTGAATTGAATCGTTGAACCACTTGGTTTGGACCGATTCCAGTAAAGCGGGGATTACAAAATTGCAGCTGGATTTGAGCTTTTGAATCTGCCGCAAGAAGCCGGAACGGTCGCGGTAAGCGAAGTCTATCTCATACAGATTGAACAGGAAGCACCAGTCATACTTTCGCTCGGCATAGGAGTCGAGCGTACTAAGGGTCGCTTGGCAACCAAGGTTTGTCAGCGCCTCTGCCAGTCGCTTGCCCTCAACATTGTAGAAATAATTCACGGTGCCTGGTACGAGCACTAAGGCACTTGATCCTGTGAGCACATTTTGCGACAAGGCAGCACTGCTGTCAGTGTCGATCCTCAAATTTGCCGCGCTCGTCGTCAAATCATTGGTGGAAATCATTTTCCTGCTGCAGTCCTCTGAATAGACACGCACAGTCAACCTATGCAGCTCATATTATGTAAACAGCCTGGAACTGCAGCTTCACAGCCGAGAGTTACTGTTTCACTGCCGGCTCTGAGTCAGGAGAATTGAGGATATTGTACTAAACATGCAGGAAGCCAAGATGTACATTCATGATTACTAACAATAAGAGTAAATTTAAGGCTTGCGGGCTGTGACCGATCGTGCCGATTCATCCGGACCGCGCAAACACACACCTTCGGCACATGTAGTCATCCGGTGCATCCTCCTGTCCGTATGACCACCGGCGGAACTTGGAGATAACCGGTCCGGTGAGAATGTCATGGACGCTCTGGCTCGCTAAATCACCGACCTCGTGTGTCTCGTCGTAGTCTTCACAGCATAAAATACACCTGCCGTAGGGCGTGATGTGCAGATGCTGAAGCGGTCGTGAGCCAACATTGTCGCAACCCCGCAACCGTAAATGAGGCTTAGATGGCTTCAGTCCTAGCGGAAGATAGCCAGCTCGGTCCATTACCTCGAAGTATTTGACATTGAAGTAGGAGTCATGGAAGTGTTGTGCTATCGCTTGATAGTTCTCCCGATGCTTGTCGTCGCCCTGTCCCAATACCGCAAGATCCATCTGTTGTGCAAGTTGTTTGGTCTTGATGTAGTCCAAATTGTTCATGACGATTTGCAGATGATCTCGACCGCGGTCACTTAAGTACGAATCTCTGTCCATGGTCGAAAGGTTGACGGAAAGGTACCGCAGACCGCCGAGCGCGAGAATCACATCGACCATCTCGGTCGTTAGCCCGCTCCCGTTTGTATTGACAGCGGGCGGCAATCCATGTGACTTCAAAACCCTGATCCGATCCACGAACAACCGGTCGATAGTTGGTTCGTTGTAATTAATCATGATCACGCCGTCGATCGTCTGTTTAAACTGAGCTAATTGCTCAACGATGCTCTCATACGTCTCCATTGGCATGGAGTAATGTTCTCGAGGATTGATGGAGACCGGACAAAAATAGCAACTCTGATTGCAAGCTGTAGTTGCTTCAAGGGTTACGTACTTGAGAAAAAAGCGGTGGCTCAGGTCTGCATTCTTAGCAACGAGCCAACTATTTTCTATCAGTCTGGATTTCAGCTCGTCGGTAAGCCCATCGATTGAGAGCTCTCCCGTGTGGAGCTGGCGCAATTCGAAATACCCTGTTTCGCCATCGCGCAATGTCCGGTCGGTGAGTGGATTGTAAATCCGATCCGGATCCACATGCAGGTAAGGTTCAATAGTCCATCTGAGTAGTGGTCTAGCAAGCCTTTCTTGGCTGAAGTTTTGTGGATTCATGCCAACTTCTCATCTCCGCTGGTCTGGCAGGCTTGCTAGCAGTGTTTTGGTATCCAATAGCTCCGAGCAACCGGAAGCGAGCAGCCGATAATCCGACTGCCAGGCGTCGGTGGTATCACGGATGGTAATCTTCTCTTCGACTCGTTCGAATGCGGCGCTGTTGTCGTTAACTTCAAGAGCATAGGGTAGCTTAAGTTTCTCGATCAGTTGGTTTAACTCGAAACGCTGCCCCATTTCGTACTTGATGTGCAGCTTGTCCACCTGAGCCCAGCGTAAGAGCCCGATCAGCTCATCGAGCTGATCATCCAGGGAAAACAGGCACGAGCACATCGGATCGTCATTGATAATCGTCAAGACGTAATCATTCTTGCCAGTCTTACTCGGCTTGCCAGCACGTCTGTGCAGGGCGATCACCGATGTTGGTTGACCGTGTAATCGTCGCAAGCAATGGG
>CAZSNX010000117.1:0-10247 GCA_964607945.1 uncultured Candidatus Obscuribacterales bacterium | reverse complement strand
GCAGGAACATGCCGCCAACGATCAAGAGGCAGGGGCATAGCCTGCACTGCCGGTAGGTCATCACAAGCCCGGGCACGATCAGGACGAGCAACCAGCCGACATCCTCGAGGGTACCCGAACCCAACTCCTTGAGGTGATGCAGCACTATCGAGGCCACGCCGGCGGCTCCCGGCAGCGGCACCGTACTGAGCGGCCAGGTCAAAACCGATATCGCACCGGCAGAGAAACTCTTATCGCAAGGGAAGTACTCGGATGCCGAAGGCATCTTCCGAGAACTACTGGTCAGCAACCCGGCTGACATTCAAGCCACAGCCGGACTGGGAATGGCACTTGCCAAGCAATTCAAGCTTGATGGGGCAGACGATCTTTTTGACCGAGTTCTCAAGCAGGACCCAAACAATGCTCAGTCATACGCCGGCAAAGCAACAGTGCTTTTAAACCGCTTACAGTCTTCTTCCGGATCGATCCGTTCACAACGTGATTCCATCCTCAAACAAGCAGAGCAGTATGCCAGCCAGGCTGCTCGCTTGGCTCCGGCAAGCGGCGAAGCTCATTTTGCGCTCGGTCAGGTTTATAAGGAGCAAGAACGATCGGATGAGGCTGCCAGCGAGTTTCGCAATGCTATCAGCTTCGACCCCAACTTGTCCTACGCGTACTCATCGCTGGGCTCCATCAAGTTAGATCAAAACAGCCTGGCTGAAGCCTCTGAAAATTTCAAACGTGCTATCGAGTTGAACTCAGGTAATTCCACCGCACATTACGGGCTAGGCGCAACTTTACTGAAAGAAAATCGCCCTGACGATGCGATTCAAGAGTTGAATACATCTCTTTATCAATTCCCCAACAGCTGGCCGACCAGAATGGCTCTGGGCCAGGCATATCAAGCGCAGGGGAATTCAGCCGCAGCGCTCAAAGAGTATCAACTCTCAACATTGATCAAACCGGAAAACGCCGATCCTTATCTGCGCATGGCCGACATTCGCGAAGAACGCGGCGATCTCGAACTTGCTCTGGCCGATCTGCACTCCGGGCTTACACAAGCACCGTACAATCTCGATCTTCGCCAGCGCATAGCCGACATAACTTTA
This sequence comes from uncultured Candidatus Obscuribacterales bacterium, assembly GCA_964607945.1. Classification (GTDB taxonomy): domain Bacteria; phylum Cyanobacteriota; class Vampirovibrionia; order Obscuribacterales; family Obscuribacteraceae; genus JAGVKB01. Next base: position 9,159 of record CAZSNX010000117.1, on the reverse strand, counting down.
CGGCTGGAAAAGCCGGACGATGCCATCAAAGCCTATCGCACGATTTTGCAAATGAGTCCGAACAATCCAGCCGCTGTCAAAGGGCTCAGCCAAGCACTTTACCTCAAGGCTCAAAAAGCTGCGGTGGGAGCTCTGCTGGCTTCCAACGATTACGAAGCGGCGCTCTCTACTCTGGATGAAGCGATTAAGCTCAATCAAAACGATATGGAACTTCTGCTCGCCAAGGCAAAGCTAATGTCGTTGGCCGGTAGCAAACCGGATCTCTCGACAATGGGGCAACCTGCAAACGACGGACAGAAGGTTGCCTATGCACAAGCGTTAATGGCATCCGGCGACTTTCAAAAGGAGACGGAGCTCTTGCAAGCGGTAGTCAACGATCAAACTGACGCAAAGCAGTCGTATGCTCTCGGCGACATCGCCTTGATGATTAGAGATCTGGACAATGCCGAGGCAGCTTACAAGAAAGGTCTTTCGCAATCGGGTTCGCCAGATCGCGGACAGCGCGGGCTGACTCAAATTGCCCAACTGAGAAAGACGGCACAAGACGATATCCCGGTCGCCGACGAACTCTATAAGAAAAAGCAGTTCGAAGGCGCGGTAGCTAAGTATCGCGAGGCTCTAGCAAGCAATCCGCGACTTCCCGATGCTAGATTCGGATTGGCCAAAGCACTGGAGACAACTCCCAAAGCAAATTCAGCGATGCTGGACGAAGCAGTGATGCAATATCAGTATTACCTGTCCATGAAACAGGACCTGCCGCAAAAGGACAAAGAAAAGCTGGTCTCGCAATGCGCTAAGCTGACCGACAAGGCAGCCAAATTGAAGCAGAAAGAGACAAAGTCAACGCGCTAAATGAGGCGCATAGACTGAATGTAACGTGGTATAAGTCCATAAGCATTTGCAGGCAGGACCAATACCATGAGTTCATTCTGGAGACTATCCGTTGCGCTGCTGCTGGCACTGATTGCACAGCAGACTACGGCAATCACTCAAGCAGCAGAACCGGCCGAATACGAATCAAACAATCGTGTTGCCGGCAAAACTCTGATCGCCATGAGTTCGGAAGTTCGCAGTATGTGCGAGCAAGCCGAGCAACTGATCAATTCTCGTCGTTTTGGTGATGCAGAACGATTGCTCAGACAAGCAGCCTCGCTGGACCCGAGCTGCGCTGAAGTTCATGGTTATCTTGGCATGGCATATCAGAACAGCCAGGATACCAAGCAAGCGATCGCCGAGTATCAAATGGCACTGCGTCTTGGTCCGCAAATGTCTTTTCTCAATGTCAATCTGGGCAACTGTTATCTGAATGCCGGACAGCCCGATCAGGCTGTGCCTTACTTTCAGCGTTATCTTCAAGAGAATCCAAACGCACCTGATGCAGCCCAGGTAAGAATGGCAATTCAACAAGCGGGCAGCCGCAGGGGACAGCAGGATCTGCGTGCTCTGGTCGAGCAAGGGCAAGCGCTGTTGAATCAACATCGATCCAACGAAGCCAGACAGGCATTCGAGAAGGCTGTTTCGGCAAACCCTGATTGGGCGCCGGGACACTTCTTCCTCGGCTATGCCCTCGCTCAATCAGGCGAGCATCAACAAGCGATTGCTCAATTTCAAAACGCATTGCAGCTCGATCCCAAAATGAGCGAGGCGGTCATGAATATCGCCTCTAACTATCAAAGCCTGGGCGACTGCAACTCGGCAATTACATGGTATGAGCGATTCCTTCAACAAAATCCAGGCTCCCCCAAAGCCGGAGACATCAGGAACAGAATTAATGGCTTGCGACAACAAGCAAGCAAGCAAAGTCAACAGACACGACAACAATTCACTCCGGCTGCAATACCCAACCAGAGAGACAGCGGTATCGGCGGAAGTGCAAGTTCCAACTCGAGCAACAACAGCCAGGCTCTATCTGCCGACAGCGATCCCTATGCCGGCTTGCTGCCACCGGGAGCTTCGCTATCGGCAAGCACACCGGACAACTCGCCTGGGCAGGCTGGTCCAAATTCAACTGGTCAGTCCGCACCAAATTTGTTTGGACAGAATGAGCGGAATCAAACAACGACAAACTCACCTGCCGCATCGACTCGACCGATGGCGACGCAATCGCGGGCTGGCCAAACGGTCGATGATTACCTGGAATCGGCCGTATCCGATGGTAAGTACTTTCGCTGGTCAGCCGACAAAATGCCGATCCGCGTTTACATCTATCCGGGAGCAGGTGCTTCCGGCTATCGCGATTCCTTCGCACGTGCGCTGGCCGATTCATTTTCAATCTGGCAAAGAGGCTCCGAAAGCCGACTATCGTTCTGGATAGTTCAAGATCCTGCTCAGGCGGATATAACTTGCGATTGGACCGGAGATCCGGCGGTCATTCAAAACGCCGGCGGCGGCGGAGAAGGAGGGACGACCAAGCTTTCAGGTCAAGCAGACCCGGATGGATCTAATGTAAAAATAGTCAGAGCCAGAATTACCATTCTAACGAAACCGAGCAGTGCAGCGCCGATGAGCGACGATGACATGAAGAAGGTCTGCTTGCATGAGATCGGTCACGCTTTAGGCTTGAACGGGCATTCCAACAACAATCACGACATTATGTTCTATTCCGAATCTCCGTCAGTTTGGCCGTCATTGACGAAACGCGACAAGGCAACTATCAACCGGCTCTATTCGGGTTATCCGCAGACAATCGAAACTTCGCCGGTTCGTTGACTGAATTCTATTTTTTCTGCGGCCCATCTACATGAACTGCAACCTGATTGCACTTCTGATGCGAACAGCATTTACTGAAGCGTCGATTGTCCGCGTTGGCTTTGATTAGCAACAGGCTGCCGAGAATAGTCATCAGCAGGTGCATCGACTGGTCGATTACATGACCTAAGAAGTTAGCGATAAAAATCGAACCGAATCCGAAAGCCATAAGCGTCAACACTCGCTTTCTGCGGTGCTTCAAGAAACCTGGAATCAGAGATGGTGCACAGAGAATCAACGCAATGAACGCTATTACCTGATCGCTCAACCCGTGATAGATCTGATGAATCCCCACCAGCGGTAGCACTATAAGCACAAGTGGTATCACTATACAGTCGACCAAGCAGACAATCGGTCCTATTACCGCCAACAGCTCGAGCGCGGACTTGATGCGATTGGTTGAATCTTCTTGATGCTCCAATTGGAACCTCACCGACCATCATGCACTAGAGTCTCGCCACGATAGCACGAGCATCCTTAGAATTTCCAGTCCATACGGGCAACCGATGGCCGTCGTGGTGTATGGCTGTGTCATAACAGTTACATTTTTCACCTGGTTAGACTACCTTCTGATACAACCAATCTGCCAGCAAAGGCACGACAAATCCGCATACCAAGAAAAACAATCCCAAAGCCAGAGAGCCACCAAATTCTGCATTCTTCCTTTTCTGTGAAACTGCGCGCGAGATCCGCAAAACTGCAAGCAAAAACAATCCGGACTGAATGAGATAACTTACTCCCCTCGTTCTCACTAGAATTGGACTAAGATATCGTGGTGTGCCCCCTATCTCATCGTTATCGGTGGTTAGTACTTTGGACACCGGTATAAAAAATGAAAGCAAATCGGCTACTTCCCGATCTCCCAAAGCTCGCAATATCAAGACCGACATCTGTATGCGTTTCACCTTCATCTCCAGATCCGGCGTCGAGACCTGAGCGAACGCCTGTTGCGAGCCAAATGAAAACTCGGGACTGTATTCAGGCAACAGCCAATACGCAACTGAATGCAGAGCTGGGACCAGCACTAGTACAATCAGCCCAAGATTCAACAAACTAGGTTTCACAACTGAGCAACCTCAATAAGCGCTAGTAACAGTCCTAGCGCATGGCACTGTAAACCACATGCAACTCACCCCTTCACAGCTTGCTCAACGAATTGCCAGAGTCTCAGACTTTTGGGTCTTGCCGGCTAAATCATACTGCACCGGATTGGTTGCAAGGTCGAATTCTGAAACAGAGCTAGAACTTGAAGCAGAACCTTGCGTCGCTCTATCTGAAAATAACCATCCAAAAAGAAGTAACCCAGCCGCACCAGCAGCCAATTGCGACCCAATAAAAGCTGGAACATCAATCAGCCGAATGCCGGTCAAGGTGTCGGTCAACACTCGCGAGATGGTCACTGCCGGATTAGCGAAGCAGGTTGAAGATGTAAACCAGATCGCTCCGGCAACATAAGCACCGACTGCAAATGGAGCGAAGGACGGCTTGAATTTGCCTGCACCAAATATGACACCAAGCAAGCCGAGTGTCGCCACAAACTCCCCTAGCCACTGGCCAGACCCAGTACGTGCTGTTTGCGACAATACCACCGCCGGCAATTCAAACATCAAGTTAGCGACGATCACGCCGGCGCTTGCCCCGGCGGTTTGAGCCAAAATAAATGGAACTACTGCGTGCCAGGACAACTCTTTGCGAATCGCAGAGGCTAGTGTGACTATAGGATTGAAATTGCTCGAGATTCCACCCAGCGATAATATCAACGCAGTCAGGACCGCACCGGTTGCAAATGCCACTGCAAGAACGGCCACCGCGACGTTGCCGCTAGCCAGCTTGCTTCCCAAAATTCCGGAGCCGACCACAGTCGCAAGCAGAAACGCCGTACCGAGAAACTCACAAACCACCGCTCGCAATGAAGGCATGACTATTCATCACCTCTAGAGAAGGACTAATCGATCAGACGACCTGGAGCCGAAACAGCAAAGACTACACGACCATTGCCAAATGCTCAAGCCTGGACTTGGATACCGACCGATCGGCCCAGCTCGGTCAAGACAAGTCGCAACTACATACAAATTGTAGGAGTTGCGCCGGTTCTGGGTAAAAGTACAGGTGGAGGCTGGCTAGGCGCACTGGCGCAGCGGGCGAAAGGCAGGGCATGCAAAATAATTTATCCTGGCTGTCCAATTTGAGAGTCTTTCAAAAGGGCCTGATTCTCGTCGGTGTACCACTGCTCCTCAATTTTGCCTTCGTAGGAATGCTCTTTCTGCTTGTGCTGCAAGCGGATAAGGAACGGAAGGAGGAGAATCGGCACAAGAAAATTGCCGAAGACACCGCACGCGTGATGATGTTGATTTACGATGCCGGTTTTTCGTTGCACCGAGCATTTACCGAAATGGAGCCAAGTCTGTTCGGTAAGTTCAAACAAGATATGGTCGAGTTTATGCAGACCAGGCAAGAGCTTCTGGCCCTGGCGGACGAAGACCCGACCACCCGGGAGAAATTTCATCAGCTGGTAGCCAACATGAACCCGGTACGCGAGTACCTGCCGATTGTCACCGAAATGGCTCAGCACAAATTGTCGCCTTACAAGCTGATTCCGATGTTTGCCAAGATGCGACACGATGTCAAGGTGAGCTCGAACGAAATGACGGCTGGTTACAGGCAGATACTTGCGGAGTCAGACCGCTATCTGGAGATAAGCCCGAAGAAGCAGGCGGCATTGCGTCAGTTGCAGTTTGCAATTCTGTTCGGAGGCATGCTGATTAACATTTCGGTCGCTCTGCTTTTGGCGCAGTTTTTCATGACTAACATCGTGAAACGGCTAAAGATAATGACCGATAATTCGGTGCGTCTGGCAAATGAACAGCCTCTCAACCCGCCCCTGTTAGGAAAGGACGAAATAGCCGAACTGGACTCGGCTTTCCATCGAACCGCAGAAGCTCTCATTAAGGCAGCACAAAAAGAGCGGGCAGCGTTCGACAACGCTAGCGATGTAATCTGCGTCCTCGACGGTGCCGGTCGCTTCACTCGCATCAACGCCGCCTGTACCAGACTCTGGGGACATCAGCAGGAAAAGCTGATCGGTGCATTCCTCAGCGATTTCATTACATCAGAAGATCGCGACTCGACGAATCAAGCGATTCAGTTCGTGCAGTCCGCCGATCCGTCGGCGGAGTTCGAGAATCGCCTCGCGCACAATGATGGTCATCTCATCAATGTTCTCTGGTCTGTGTATTGGTCTGATGCGGAAAGCTCGCTTTTTTGCGTTGCCCATGACATAACCGAGCGGAAGCAAGCCGAACTCATGAAGCAAGACTTCCTGGGAATGGTCAGTCATGACCTCAGGAGTCCGCTTACGTCCATTTATGGCGTATTTCAGTTAATGGGAGCAAAGGCTTTCGGCGAACTGCCAGAAATGGCAGCCTCCAAACTCGGCATGGCATCTAAGAACGTCAATCGGCTGCTCAGCCTGGTAAACGACCTGCTCGACATTGAAAAACTCGAGGCCGGTCAACTGGAGCTCGAGCGAGCACAAGCTTCGGTGCCGGAATTACTTAAGCGTTCAGTACAGGACATTGAAGCATTGGCGGAACAACGCAAGATCAGTATCGCAATTGAATGTACGGCAAACGAGTTCTCGCTCGATCTCGATCGGATGATGCAAGTACTGGTAAATCTGCTGTCGAATGCGATCAAATTCTCTCCGGAAGGTGCAACCGTTACTCTCACCGCCAGTTCGTCGTTAGCCGGGTTGGAAGTAAGCGTTCGAGATCAAGGGCGAGGCGTACCAGCTACGCATCGCGAAGCAATTTTCGAGCGGTTCAAACAAGTCGAAGCCGCTGACGGAAAGCGCAAGTCCGGCACAGGCTTAGGTCTACCCATCTGCAAGCAGATAGTTGAATTGCACGGCGGCACAATCGGTGTGGACAGCGAAGATGGCAAAGGCAGCACATTCTGGATCAAAATTCCGCCCCAGACGCACGAGTTGGAAACCACCAGGCTTGCTGCACTACCAAAAGTCGATTTGCAGCGCAAGAGACAACGTGAGAATAAACAACCTGAAAGACAGCGAGGTCCAATTACGGAGTGCGACGTTACGAAACCGATGCCACGGCTCTCCAGGCTGACGCTGGCTCAAAAAGGCACCATTCTTGTTGTAGTGCCGGTGCTGCTTGGTCTGTTGTTCGTAGCAACGCTGAGTACGGTGCTCATAAAGGCCGATCAAGAGACCGCACGCGAGCGTCACAACCGCGCAATCGCGCTCAATGCCAGCAGGCTTCTCAACCTCATGTATGAGATAGGCACCGCAATTGCTTCCTCGAAGACACCGGCCGAGTTTGAACGCTTCATCGTCTATTCGCGCGATCTTCCGGTTGTTAAGGTCAGATTGGAAGAACTTACGAAAGACAATCCACATTTACGAGAGTTAGTCGATCAGATCGAAGAAGTGCTCCAAGTTCCGCTCGAATTCACCGCCAGAGCCAGAGAGATTATCAATCAACGCGGACTCTCTCCGTTCTCGATTGGATTGGCCTTTCACGACCATGAGCAGCTCGAGCCGATAGTCGCGCAGCTCATCCCGCTGATCAACCAGCTGGTGACCGAAGCCAGAAAGATGGAATCATTCAGCCCTAAACGATTGGCCGAGCTCCGGCTGATTCAGGGCGAGATCTTATTGGCGGCAATAGTTTTCAGTGTTCTGACTTCCATCATGTTGGCTGTGTTCTTCAGTCGTGGGGTAACCAGTCGCTTATATACATTGCGGGAGAATACACAAAGGCTGGCAAGAGACGAAGAGCTAAATCCCCCGCTTCGAGGAAGTGACGAGATCGCCCACCTTGACCAAGTGTTTCATACGATGGCGCAAACTTTGCGTGAATCCCGACAAAAGGAGCGCGCTGTTTTCGACAATTCACAAGATGTCATCTGCGCGATGGACGAAAACGGAGTTTTCCAGCAGGTAAATCCGGCCAGTGAAAAGATGTGGGGATTTGCAATAGAAGACTTGCTGAACCGGCGAGTCACTGAGATATTGGCGACCGACGACATTGAACCGACAGCGCAAGCGATCGCCAGCAATAATCGCGACCGTGAACCGAGGACTTTCGAGAATCGTGTCGTCTGCAAAGATGGCTCACAAAAGGATATGTTATGGTCGGCATCCTGGTCGGCCGACGATCAATTGTTGTTCTGCACCGCCCACGATATCAGCAAACGAAAGGAGCTGGAGCGGCTGAAGCAAGACTTTCTTTCGATGGTAAGTCACGATCTTCGCACTCCACTGACCGCGATTATGGGTGTGTCCAAGCTGGGAGCCGTCGGCGCTTTCGGAACGCTTCCCGAAAAGGCTACACAACAGTTAAATGTAGTCACTCGCAACGTCGACCGTTTGCTTAACTTGATTAACGACTTGCTGGACATCGAAAAGCTCGAGTCAGGACAGATGCAATTGAGTATCGAAAACATTCCTGCCTACAGCGTATTTGAGCGCTCACTGCAAGCACTGGACAATTTTGCCGAACAACGGCAGGTCAAACTGGTAGCCGAACCTACTAATGCGCAGATAGCCGCCGATGCGGACAGATTGATTCAAGTGATGGTTAACTTGATGTCCAATGCCATCAAGTTCTCGCCGGAAGGAGGAACAGTCACGCTCTCGGCTGTGGAACACGTCGATTGCATCGAGATTCGAGTCAGAGATCAAGGACGCGGCGTTCCCGATTCATTTAGAGACAAGATCTTCGAGCGTTACAAGCAAGTCGAAGCCTCCGACGGCAAGCGCAAATCAGGGACCGGGCTCGGTTTGCCGATCTGCAAGCAGATCGTGCTCAGTCACGGCGGCACAATTGGGGTAGAAAGCGAGATTGGCAAAGGAAGCACCTTCTGGTTTAAAATTCCAACAGCTGTCTAGCCGAACGATGTGCCGTTCGGCGATCAGAGTGGTGCCTTAGACAACACCGCGCACAGCACTCATCCTCACCAAAACCGGGAGCAGCTGAGCCGCCGACTGATAGCGATCTTGCGCCTCCAGTTGCGTACAGCACTCAACCACATCATTTAAAACCTCCGAGACAATTTTATTCTTCACGCGAGGGTTCGAGGAAGCCAATGCTTCCGGTTCCTGGCCGGTCAATAGGTAGTGAAGCGTTCCACCGAGCGCATAGATGTCACTTTGGATTACCGCCTTGCCTCTAAACTGTTCCGGGGAAATGAACGCTTGCTTGCCGACGAAGGTACCGGTGGCGGTGCCCAGGAATTCATTAGCGGCGCCAAAGTCAATCAGCACGAGACTGCCATCGTCCTTCAGCACAAGATTATCAGGAGTGAGATCGCGATGAAGGATGGGCGGCTCTTGTTCGTGCAAGTACTTCATCATCTTTACTATCTGTACCGCCCAGTCGAGCACAACTG
>CAZSNX010000116.1:0-10430 GCA_964607945.1 uncultured Candidatus Obscuribacterales bacterium | reverse complement strand
GTTTGGCGTGTTCACAAGTCTTGTGAGTTTTGGTATCAACGAGGCCATTGTGCCAGTAGCCAACCGGGCTGCTAAAAAGCGATACGCCGACGCCGCCTCGCAGTTGGAAGCTGTGTGCGCATCGGCAAAAGGCTCAGCCAGCACCAGCTTGGATCAATTCTTGCTGGCCGAGGCAAAGGCGCTTAGAGATCGCACTGATACTTCTGCTAAGGACTTACTGGCGACTTTCGAAAGGCTTTCAGAGGATCAAAAGAACGAACAGCGCTTTGCGCTGATTGAAAGTCTTCTGAGGGCGGGCAAATTCGACTCCGCTGCCGAATTGTTGGTGAAACTAACTGACAAGGAAGGCAAGCCGGACGTGCAGGTGCTTATCTTTAGCTCGCGAGCTTGGCAGGGAAAGAGCGATCTGGATAAAGCTCTCAAATTTGCCACGCAGGCAGTCGATATCAAAGATGCCGAACCTGACAAGCAAAGCGCCGCACAAAGTCAGCTGGCAAGAATACTGATGCTGAAGGGAGACCTGGATGGTGCGGAAGCCGCAGCCAAAAAGGGGATGGAGCTAGGTCCGAAATCTTATGAGGCCTACGAGGTTGCCGGAAGGGCGTCATTAAAGAAGTCGGATAACGAGCAGGCATTGGCCGCCGGAAAAAAGGCGTTGGAGATAAATCCATATTTTGCCAGCGCCTATCTCCTGGTAGGCGACGCTCGCGCTGCCGCTGGCAACTGGAAAGAGGCAGCCGACAGTTATAAGAAGGCCACTGAGCTTTACCCGGGGTGGATCGACACTCATAAGTGCTTGCTTAATGCTTACGAGAAACAGTCTCTTAAGGAGGAGGCTCGTAAAGTATCCGCTCAGATAGAGCAGATTGAGAAACGTAATTAGCAATTCGAAACTTGTGAAGTCCCAAGCGGGGCGGACGGTAGGAGTGGAGCAACCTCAGACCGGATTGTGCTTCAATGTTCAGCGTTCGAATATGCAGATGTGCAAGTGAGCAGAAAGTACGGACGTTAACTTGCGGGTCAAATCATAAGATTGCTCGGTTAGAGTGCCGGCTGATCTACAGCGGACAAACTCATGGCATGCACCATGGAGCTCAGGTACTTCCTCAATTCCTGTAGAGAGGGGTCGCGATGATGCTCATTAACTAGGTCGATAATGCGCGACCCGGTAATCACGCCGTCGGCTCCTAATTCGAGCATGCTTAGTGCTTGTTGTGGCGTAGATACGCCGAACCCAACACAGACCGGCAGGTCGCTTGTTCTATGCACGCTATCGATAATCGCTTTGAGATGACTGTCGTAACTTTCCTGGGCTCCGGTGATTCCCAGTCTGGACACGAGATACAAAAAGGCACCGGCGTGCTTCAAGATTTTATTCAGGCGGACTTCATCGGTTAATGGAGAGACAATAAAGATCAGTTCTACACCGAACTTGGAAGCAGCATCCTGCAATTCGTCGGCTGACTCCGCTGGCAGATCGGCTATCAATACGGCGTCTACTCCGGCATCAGCAACGCTGCAGAAAAATTCTTCGGTACTTCTAGCTAATACCATGTTGTAGTAGACGAGCAATCCGATTGGAATTTCGGAATCTAATTTGCGAACTTCCTTGATCAGTCCGAGCGCATCGTTGACTTTGAATCCTGAAGAAAGCGTCTCGAAAGCAGCTTTTTGAATTGTCGGTCCATCTGCCATTGGATCGCTGAATGCCAATCCTAATTCGAGCGCCGCTGCCCCGGAGTCGATCATTGCCTGGATGATCTGCAACGAGCTTTGACGGTTCGGCCAGCCCAGCAGCGTGAATGGTATAAAGGCTTTCTTGCCGTTGACCTTTAATTGAGAAAATCTGGTTTGGTACCGTTTTGTCATTGCGCCATTACCTGCTGTAGATCCTTATCGCCACGTCCGGAAAGATTGATCAAAATTGATTTGCCTCTGCCGCTGCTTGCTGCCAACTTCTTAGCGTAAGCAAGCGCATGCGAACTTTCAAGCGCTGGAATAATGCCTTCCAAGCGGCAGAGCTCATGAAACGCGCTCAATGCCTCATCGTCGGTGGCGGATTCATAAGTTGCTCGCCCCGACTCTTGGAGAAATGCGTGTTCCGGCCCGACCGAGGGGTAGTCGAGTCCGGCTGCCACGCTGTACGTCTCGTGAATTTGTCCGTCTTCGTCTTGCAGCACCATGCTCTTCATGCCGTGGAGCACGCCGGCGGTTCCCCGAGCCAGAACGGCTCCGTGCTCATCCGTTTCAAGCCCTTTTCCGCCTGGTTCGACGCCGATTAATCTTACGCCGGCATCTTCGATAAAGGCAGAAAAAATGCCGATTGCATTAGAGCCGCCGCCGATACATGCTAGAACATAATCCGGTAGCTTCTTGCGCTTAGCCTGAAAGCTAGCTCTTGCTTCCTGTCCGATGACGCTTTGAAAGTGCTTGACCAGAGTTGGGAATGGATGTGGTCCTGCTGCTGTGCCGAGCAGATAATGGGTATCGGAAAGGTTGGAGATCCAATCGCGCAGGGCTTCATTGATTGCGTCCTTCAAAGTCTTGCCGCCGGCTGTTACGGGGTGCACCGTCGCACCGAGCAGTCTCATCCGAAATACATTAGGCTTTTGCCGCTCCATGTCCACTTCGCCCATGTAGACTTCGGTTTTGAGTCCTAGCAGTGCACCGGCCATTGCGGTCGCGACACCGTGTTGACCAGCTCCGGTTTCGGCTATGATTCGAGTTTTACCCATGGACTTGGCTAATAGTGCTTGCCCGATTGCGTTATTGGTTTTGTGCGCCCCTCCGTGGAGCAGATCTTCACGCTTCAAGAAGATTTCCGCTCCCCACGCACTTGAGAGATTCTTCGCATGATAGAGCGGTGTTGGGCGTCCGGCATAATTCTCGAGTAGTTCTTTCAAACCTTGTTGAAATGAATCGTCATCGACGCATTTCAGGAAAGCTTCCTCGAGTTCAGCCAATGCCGGCATAAGCGACTCGGGAACGTACACTCCGCCAAATGCTCCGAATTTTCCTAATGTACGCATTTTTCCGTGTCCTCTCGAACTAGCTTGCAAAATCTCTCCAGTTTGACCGGATCTTTTATCCCGGGCTCCCTTTCGATGCCTGATGCGACATCTACTCCATAAAATGAGGATATCCTTGTGCTGGCAACTCCGGTTAAGTCGTGCTTTGATGTGGCACCACCAGTAGTGTCGATCAAGATTTTTACCACGCTTTGTACATTGTCGGGAGTCAGTCCTCCTGCGAAGAAGAAAGGTGGAATATCAGCGGGTGCGGTTCTCGTGATGGAAAGTGCTTCGTCGAGCCAGCCCGGGCTCGAATCTTGCTTTGGGCGATCCAGTAGAAGCAGCTCGACTGAGTCTTGATACCTTCGGGCGTTGTCCCAATTGAATTGCTGATCGATAGTTAGTGCCTTGATCGCAGGAAATGACAGCCTGACAATTTGCTCGGGAGATTCGCAGCCGTGATACTGGACCAAATCGAGCCCGACTTCGGTGAACGTTTTAGCAATCTCGGCACTGGAAGAATCCTTGAATACTCCAACCAGTTTAGCTTTGCCGCGCAACGCTTGTGCAATCGCTTGGGCCGTTTTGTGATCGACCTTGCGTGGGCTGCTTTCCACGAAGATCAGTCCCAGGTACGTGGCGCCGGCTGCTGTTGCCGCTTGCGCGTCGACCAGGTTTGTTATACCGCAGATCTTAATAGCCTTACTCATTTTCCGCAAAGCTCCCGCAACTTGGAGTCGATATCGCTCGATCGCATCAATGTCGATCCAATCAAAAATCGCGTGCAACAAGGCAATAGGCTCTTAATGTCCTGGCGGTCTCGAATTCCGCTGGCTGAGACTGCTATTGCGGAAGGAGGAATGTGCGGTGTTAACCGGCGCGTGGTTTCAAGGTCTATTTCGAATGTGGTCAGGTTTCGGTTGTTTATCAGTAGCACCTGTGGTGATACCACCAGCGCTCTGCTCAATTCGTCTTCCGTCTGCACCTCGACTACCGCTGTCATTTTCAGTTCGGTCGTTACGTTGTGCAGCTCTTTCAATTGATCGTCTGAAAGAATCTTTGCTATGAGCAGTACAGCCTGAGCGCCGAAGGCTCGGGCCTCATAGACTTGACAAGCATCTATTATGAAGTCTTTGCAAAGCACCGGGTGTGGTGATTGTTTCGCAATCTGGCCAAGTAACTCCAAGCTGCCGCCGAAGTATTTCTTGTCAGTTAAAACGGATATTGCGCTGGCATAGCGATTGTAGCTAGAAAGAACTTCGTCGATGTTCACATGTTCTCGCAGGGTGCCGGCTGATGGTGAAGATGGTTTGACTTCCGTAATCAGCTTGAGTCCCGGTGAACTGAGGGACGATAGAAAACTGCCGTCACCGGCCTGAAGATTGGCAGTGAAAGCGCTTTGCGAGCGCAGAGTCTTTCGCTCGGCAATTTCTGCGCGCTTGTTGTCCACAATTTCATCCAAGATGCCGGGCATAAATCCTCCCTGCTCGCTCATACTGGTCTTTGACTGCTCCATTTTTCAGCAATACGGAGGCTAGTTTAGCGCCTTCGGCAATCGAGCCTGCCTGTCCGCAGGCAAAGAACGCTGCTCCGGAGTTGAGGCAGACCATGTTGTAACAATTGGATGTTTGATCCTCACCGGCTATCAAACGCTGAAAAATTTTGACGTTTCCTTTCGGGGTTGCCTCGATTGACGTTGCCGCTGCACTGCTTACGCTGATGCTAGGCTGATATTGAGTTTCATCGACACCGCAGCTGGAAGCAATGGCAATATGCGTAATACCGTCGGTGATTAGTTCATCCATGCCATTTTCACCGCGTACAACCAGCGCGCGCTTGGAGCTGGATGATTGGGCCAGGATACCTGCGATTAGCTTTTGTACCTCGGCGCTGCAGACACCGAGTACGCGGTATTCCGGGCGCGCCGGGTTGAGCAACGGGCCGATGAAGTTAAAGATTGTTCGCACTCCCAATGTTTTCCGGAGCGGTGCGAGTCCGGACAAACCGGGATAAAACTGTGGTGCAAAAAGAAACACCATTCCAGATCTTTCCAGTAGATCCGGAATTTCTTCCAGTGGCAGCTCGCGAGGGAAGCCGAGTTGCTGCAGAAAGTCGAAACTGCCGCTTTTGCTGGTTGCTCCAATATTGCCGCACTTAACTACCTTCAGTCCGGCAGAGGCGAGCACAAACGATACCGTGGTGGAAGTATTGAAGTGTGGCAGACCGCTGCCACCGGTGCCGGTGCAGTCGATCGCTCCTTTCCCAAGCTTGCTTAACTTGGAGGCTCCTGCTATCAGCATTTCATCGAATGCCGTTAAGAACCTGGCCAAAAGGTTCGCATCAATATTGCCCGGAGTCAGGGTAAGCAGAGCGTCTTTAAGCTCTTCTTCCGGAAGTCGACAATGCAATAAGTCACGTATCTGTGTATCGGTTAGCATTGGCTCAAAAAGTTTTGAAGGATTTTGCCGCCTTCCGGTGTGCCGATCGACTCCGGGTGAAATTGCACACCATAAATTGGCTTCGACCGGTGCTCGAGCGCCATAATCAAACCATGAACTGACTCTCTGGCGGTTACTTCTAGTTGCTCCGGAAAGCCTTCTTCTGCAGCTACCAATGAATGGTAACGCATGGCCTCGAAATTGTCCGGTAGTCCGTCAAGGAGAGGTGAAGAACCGCTGATGCGAATATGACTGCTCTTGCCGTGCACTATTTGCGGTGCTCCGACTACCTTGCCTCCCAGGTGGTGAACTATGCCTTGATGTCCCAGGCAAACTCCAAGTACGGCACAATTCAGTCTCTCTTGATGAAGGATCACTTCTTTGCAGACGCCGAAGTCCTTGTCGTTGGCTGGGTGTCCAGGGCCGGGTGAAAGAACCAGGCGCGATGGCTTTTGGGACAGCAGCTCAGCCAAGTCGACTTTGTCATTGCGATAGACGACAACGGTTTCAGCTGTTCGAGTTTGAAGCATCTGGTAGAGATTGAAAGTGAATGAGTCGTAATTGTCAATTAGAACGATCGACATGGCCACCTCTCTCTGCAAGTTTTACAGCTTTTATGACGCTCATCGCTTTATTGCGAGTTTCCTGATACTCGGCTTCCGGCTTGGAGTCGAAGACGATTCCGGCGCCGGCATTCACGTGAGCAAAGCCATCTTTGATTAAGGCCGATCGAATTGCGATCGCGCCGTCAGCGTTACCGGCGAAATCGAAGTAGCCTACAACTCCGGAGTAGACGCCGCGTTTTTCGGGCTCAAGCTCCGACAGTAGCTGCATCGCTCGAATTTTGGGAGCGCCGGAAACTGTACCCCGTGGAAAACAACTTTGAAATGCGTCAAAGCAAGTTTTGTCTTCGTTGAGCGTACCGGTAATCTCAGTAGCTAAATGCATGACGTGAGTGTAACGAGTAATGGTGGCTATCTCTCCTACTTCGATCGTTCCGGGACGGCAGATTCTGCCGAGATCGTTGCGACCGAGATCGACGAGCATGCGATGCTCCGCAAGCTCCTTTTCATCAGATTTCAGTTCGGCTGCCAACATTTTGTCCTCCTCTTCCGTGGCTCCCCGCGGGCGAGTTCCCGCCAATGCTCTCAGGACAGCCTGTCCGTTTTGGCATTTTACGAACGTTTCTGGTGAGGAGCCGATGTAGCTAAAGCCTGGATATTTGAGGAGGTAGCCGTATGGAGATGGATTTAGAGCTTGAAGGATTCGGTAGATATTCAGGTCCGGGACGGTTACCGTCTGGGAGAAGCGGTGAGAGACAACGATTTGAAAGACCTGGCCTTCCTTGATGTACTGCTTCGATCTGTCGACCAGGGCTATGAAATCTTCTTTGTTGAAGGGCCCTTCTACTCCGTTCCAAATCTCATCGGCAGTAAGTTGTTGCTCGCGATCTGTAAGTGGAGATAGAGTAGACGGTCCTGTCAATTGCCGGAGCAAACTTTCAGCGTGCTCGATACCTCTGTGTGAAATGATCTTGATGCGGCGGTATTGATGATCGAAAGCGATCGTTGAATCATATAAGCCATAGTAACCATCAGGAACTCCAAAGGGATCTGATTGCTGCTGCGGGATACCTTCAAAATAGTTGGTCGCTGCGTAACCGAGATAGCCGACTAATCCACCTGTAAATGGAAAGTCTGCTGTATCAGAAAAGTCGCTGTATCCTTGTTCGTTTAGAAACTGCTCTAGAAACTTGAGCGGATTGGGAGCGGAGAAGGTCGTCATTCCGCCCCCTGCTCTGTCATTTACATGGACCTTTCCATCCTTGAAGTGGACGGTCTTGATTGGATCAACTCCGATAAAGGAGTATCTCGCCAGCCTGCTGTCTCCTTCTGTGCTCTCGAACAAAAAGGCTGTTGGTTCTTCCTGGCTCAGCTTTTGAAAGATCGAGACCGGGGTTCCGACGTCAGACAGTAATGAAAGAACGGCAGGGCTCTTTCTTCCTGAATCTTTTGATTGCGTAACTGGTTGCATCGTGCTTGAACCTTCTGAAATGTAACAAAACAAAAACCGCAGCTGTCGATGGTGGGCAAGCCTGCGGTCTTCTAGAATTCGGAGAGTGTCTGGATTTAGATCAAATCGACTTTAGCACCGACCATAGCCTGGCTTGCCTGGATGTGTTCCACCAGCTCCACCAGTCATTCATATTAATTGCGGTCGTGTTCATTACTGCGATCTATATAAATAGTGCGTCAATTAATACGTTTCGCCACCGCGAACGGACGATTGACATAATAACATGCCTTTTGGGGTTTGCAAGTGATCCGGCGGAAGTGAGCGTGAAGGGACAGGAAGGATTGAAGGACTGAGGAGGAGAGACGTTAAACGCCGCTCCTCCTTTTCGATTGAAGGTCAATGATTGATGTGGAACCGTTAAGTCAGTCTCTACCGCCGGTGTCTTCCGAATAAGCGACCGAGGAATGAGGCTAAGTTGCGGACCATGCCGCCGCCTCCTCCGCAGCTTCCGCCGCTGCAGTCGCCGGCTGTGCCGTTACCGTTGCCATCAGCGCCGTTTTGATTGAAATTGTATCGCGGTCCCAAGCTGCGACGATCGCCGTAATACTTGCTGGACTGGTCCATTCCGCTGGATTGATCGGAGTGGCGACCATTGTAGTAATTGCGTGTTTGATCCATCGGGTAGCAACCGCCGGGACCACAGACAGAACGCTGACCGTTAAACAGTCTTTGCTGCCAATCCTGCGGTCCGTGATACTTACCATTTGCGTCTAATCCGCAAACCATCTGATTTTGATCGTATCCACGCTGACCAGTATTGTTGAAGTAGTTTTGCGAGCGATCCCAGCAAGAGCAACCGCCATTACAGTTGCAGCCGTAGACGTTGCTCAGATACGGACGGAAGTCATAGGAACTCCCACCTTGGCGGCGATAGTCGAAATCATTACCGCCTCGGGCGTTGTATTCTACTAACCCGAATTCCTTCGGGAGACCGGGAAGACTTAAGCTCTTGTCACCGGGGCGCAGTGAGTCGGAGCGAAGCGAGTCCTTGTTGTAAGCGTCAGCGTATATCCTGCTAGTGGGCGCCTCTTGTTGCCCTTCTAAGCTCGGCATCGCGTCGATCTTTTCTTTGCATTCGATTTCGGTAGTGCTGGACATTTTGTGATTCTCCTCCTGCGGACACCATTTGCACCAGCAAAATAGAAATGGCGGCCGAATCTCTGTCCGGTCGCCAAAGTATAGGTATTGAAACCTGCGGCCGGATCTTTTCTGTAGTAACCGATCCAGCCCGAGCACCTGTAGAGTAAGGCCGGAAGTGGTCGGTGTCAATGGCGAATTTCTTTCGCATGCAGC
Organism: uncultured Candidatus Obscuribacterales bacterium; assembly: GCA_964607945.1. Lineage (GTDB taxonomy): Bacteria > Cyanobacteriota > Vampirovibrionia > Obscuribacterales > Obscuribacteraceae > JAGVKB01. The sequence goes on along the minus strand of CAZSNX010000116.1, from coordinate 1,612 downwards.
CAACCATGGTTTTGCTTGGGGGAGTTGTTGCGAGTCACTCTCGGATTAAGGTTGGAGCGTTGAGTATGCTCCGTGCCCAGCGGTTACCTGATTGACGCAGACAGCCATCTTGATCAGTTTCTTGGAGATTTGCCTGTCGTATGGTGCATTGCTCTTTAGTAGCTTGGAGAGTAGTTCGTCGCGACCGAGCAGTGATACCAGGGAGACTTCGCTGCGCATGATGGTGGATCCTTTTGCGATGTCTACTTGCTTGATTCGTCGGCGTCCGGTCGCGTCGCGTTTCAGTTCGCTTGGAACAGAACCATCGTTGGCACCAACGATCACTTCTTGTCCAGACGCCAAGGTTAGCGCGTGTCGTCCAATCACTGCTTTGATGGAATGTCCTTTCGGCTCGTAGAGATTTACGACCTTAAGAAGTCCGGCAGTGTTCCTGATGAGGGCAACTGATCCTGGATCCAGGGACAGTGTACTGGAGCCACTCTTAACTACGGTAGCCTGTGCGGCATGAATCAGGACTTCACCTTCTTTCAGATTCAAGATGCTGCTCGACTCGATTGAGACCTTGGTACTTGTTGTATGTTTGACCGAGCAAGATTTTGTGGTCAGTGTTTGTATGGATAAGTTCTGAGGCGATGAAGCTGCCGATTGCAGGAATCGGATTGGTTTCAGAACTGACTCATCCAGAACCGCCGGCTCTATGGAAGTAAGGTTCTGAGCCGCAGCCGAGCGGTTGATGCTGCTTACTTTGCGACCTTGAGTGCTTTGGGCAATTGGAGCTGACTTGCCATTCATACTCTGAATGACCTTCTCCCAGCGCTTCTTCGAAGCTGCGGTCATACAGCCCATGTTGCATACCAGCAACGGTTCCTTATTGGCCATCATCAGCCGGTCCACTCGTGACTTGCGTGATTTTAGCCCGATATCCGCTACCGTAACGGCTCCGGTAATCGGCTCTCTATCTACCCCATCAGTCGAAATGAGTTCTTCTTCGTCTACCGAGTTAGCAGCGATCACTAACTCTTCGCCGATTGCGGCAGAAAGTGATTTCGACTTGCCATTGGCTGAGACGTTGACAGTGATGTTGTCGCCGGCCAAGTTTACTAGCCGCACTACTCCTGCGACCTTTTGCTCCAATATGCCGGCGCTGCCATCAGGAATGTCGACAGTTCCAAACATAGTGTTTACATGAGTTCCTTTACTGCCGGCTGCGATTGCCAAGCGTCCTTCTTTGATAGTGACGCTGTGGTTGCCGGATGGTGCAAATGTGCTACCACCGGTTCCGACGAGCACAGTGTCGTCCCCGAGATCAAACGAGAACGGCTGGCATGCTCCGCCGGCAACAAACCATGAACTGGACTGATCAGATTCACCATCTCCGTTGGCTCCACTGCCACTGGCGATGATGGTCGGAGTACAAGGTGGTTGTTGGGCCTCAGGTTTCTCCGTGGGTGTAGTATCCGTCTGTACCCTCTGAGTTTGAATTTGCGGTGTGGGTGGATTCTCCCTGCTTTCCTGGGGAGGTGTTTGAGGAGGAGGAGGAGGAGGTGGCGGCGGCGGCGGCGGCGGTGGTGGCGTCGTCGTCGTCGGAGGAGGAGGAGGAGGTGGTGGTGGT
>CAZSNX010000115.1:0-10471 GCA_964607945.1 uncultured Candidatus Obscuribacterales bacterium | reverse complement strand
TTTCCAAGCCGCGATAACCAACCAGGTCGAATCCAAGCCCTTTTTGGAAGTAGTAGCAAGCCTGCAGCGCATTGCCGACGTAAAACTCGACATGGTCGAAACCATCAATCGACAGCTCCTCTACTGCTTTTGTACCCGGCTCGACTTCGGCTTTGTTTTTTACCATGACAGCTTACCCCGTGCTACCGAAACACTCGCACACCTGGCATACAACCAGGATTAGCCCGGATATGCCAAGAGTCTATTATAAGCCAATTGGAAACTCCAAAAGAAGCACTACAACTGCAGTTGCTTGCAAGTCTCCTGAAGAGACTCCTCCAGGGCACTTAAGAACTTGTCGAGCTGATGGTAGGCGATCACAAGTGGCGGCTCTACTCGAAGCACTCTGGCATTAATGTAAGTACCTGAAATCAAGATATTTCTGGCAAACAGGTGCTTCGCAACCGCATATCCGACGTCATGATTGACAAACTCCATCCCCAACATGAGCCCCCGTCCCCGGGCACCGCTCATCGCTTGTGGATAAGCTGCCGCCAGTGCGTTCAACCGCGGCAGAAGATACTCGCCCTTGGCTGCCGCCTCATTGGCCAGATCTTCTTCAAGCAAGACACTAATAGTTGCGATCGCCGCCGCGCACGCCAACGGGTTGCCACCAAAAGTGGTGGTATGCAAAAACGGATTTTCGATATACTTCTGCCATGTCTTGGCAGTTCCCACGCAGGCTCCAATCGGCATGACGCCGCCGCCGAACCCTTTTCCAAGCGCCAGCAGGTCAGGGGTAACTCCATCGTGCTCGCAGCAGAACATTCGTCCAGTGCGGGCCATTCCACACTGGATCTCGTCAAAGACCAAAAGCGCGCCGAACTGTGTGCAAAGCTCGCGCGCGGCAGCTAGATATCCCGGCGGCGCGACGTTGATACCACCCTCACCTTGAATCGGCTCCAGAACTACCGCTGCAACTCGATTTCCCGAGAAATCCGAAGACTGCAGAATCATCTTCAATGCCTCAACGTCTCCGAACGGCACATGCGTCCAATGCATTAGTGGAAGAAACGGCTCACGAAACACTGATTTGGATGTTCCGCCCAGCGCTCCCAAACTCTTACCGTGAAAGCCGCCGACAGCCCCTACAAAATGGTGACGCCCGGTGGTGAGAATGGCCATCTTCAAGCACCCCTCGACCGATTCCGTGCCGGAGTTGGTCAGGAACGCATATTGCAAATCACCGGGAGTTATTAGCGAAACGAGATGAGCGAGATAAGTCCTGAGCGGGTCGATCAATTCTTGCGAGTGAATCGCTTGTCTCTCCAGCTGCTCCCTGACGGCTTTGAGCACCCTTGGATGGCGGTGGCCGACATTGTAGATGCCGAAGCCGCCCAGCATGTCAATGAACTCCTTTCCGTTTACATCTCGGAAAACAGCTCCTTCGTCATCCCATTCAACTGCCGTATAATCCGTGCTCACCGACTTACGATATTGCAAGAAGCCGGCGTTTACATGGGCGGCCCAGTATTCGACCGATTCTTTGACAATCGCCTGCCTCTCTTGAGGCGAAAGCTGCTTCTTGCCAATCAGGTCGAGAACGTATGAGGCTCTCGATTTCGCGGTCAAAAGATCTTGCGGCATGCACCCTTGCTCCATCGATAGTTGCAGTCAAGAAACGAAGTATAGCGCAGCCAAATGACAGACAGTTGCTCGGACATCAACACAACTATCTTTTATCCATCAAGGATTTCTACTACTTCTTTCGAGGTTTCGCCGGCGGCACAGCCAATTCAGTCTGCTCGAAGATTCGCCAGCGGCGATCGAAGTCCGGTTTTATAAACCACTCCACTTTGGCCGTGACTTGGGGATCCACACGTGTAAAGCTGACTCTTACACCGCTGCGCTCGACTTTGTATGAGACATTCTCAAAACGATCTTTATTATTGAGCACTCCGTCTTTTCGCTGCCTGCTGAGATAACGCTCCTTCCATTGATCGATCGGAACTTTCAGCTTAGCTGTCAAAGAATGCGGATCGGAACCGCCCATCGAAAGGGTCGCATCCTTGGCATAGAAGTTTACTAAGCCTGGATTATGCGAATCGCTGGCTAAAACATACTGCTCGTAAAGCTCCCTGGCATGCTGCAAAAACACGTCTTGATTCGAGGTGGCCGAATCGACTACAGCTTCACCGGTTGAGCCGGAGGACACGGCAGCAGCCGGCCTGATTTCACTGGACTTAGGCAAGGAACGGACAGCCTCTTCCCAATAAGCGGCGCTGGGCAGATTTCCGGCACCGTCGGCCAACGCCAATCGGCGGCGCGCACTCTTGAGCTTTCCGCTCACCTGCTCATCCGGCTTCAGCCGCAAAGCCATCACATATTCGACCACTGCTCCGCACCAATCACCGGCGGCAGCCGCCTTGTCTCCCAAAGCCACTCTGTCGCTTGCCTGCTCAGGATTACGATGCATCAATTTGATCATCGCTTCGAGATTGCCATTAGTAGTGGCATTCTGGGGATCCAGATAAAGAGCCTTATGAAATTGCTTGAGAGACTCGAACGGCTTGGACTGTAACTGCATTCCAAAGTTGTTATAGGCAATTCCAAGATTTTCGACCGCTGTTTTGTACGACGGGCACTGCTTCACAGCCGCCTCGAGCTTAGCGATCGCCGACTTGAAATCCTTCTTTTCAAGGGCGCGCACCCCGGCATCGTTGAGCGCGACTGCATCATCTGAAACCCTGTCGCCGGCCGAGCCTGTAACGGCTTGCAACTGAGCGATTGACCCCCTACCGCTCATTCCTTTGGCGACGGACTTCACAGTTAAACTGCAGTCAGTCGCTGTATGAGTGAGCTTCGCTCCGCTTCCGGCCGACGGACATAGTACCGAAGCAGGCTCGTCGGCAGCAATTGAGCTCATCTGGCCGCTCCAGAGCAGCGACAAAACAAAGGTCAGGCAGATTCTCCGGTCGATCATTGGCAGCTGCGCTGGTTTCAGCATTGAGAGATTCATTACTGCAAATCGGCTTAGTCGAATCTTATCACGCATGAAGCCAACAGGCGACCGGCAATTAGTCCTCTAAACACGCGCCGCCAGCGCCTCTCCGGCTCTGCGCCCAAGCACTATGCCGGGCAAAACACCGAGCGCTCCCAGCCCTTCTATCGCCATACCGAACTGAGAGCCTGATAACATCCGAATGTTGGGCAGCAGCCCAGAGTCAATATTGAGATCGACAGCCCAGGCGTGAGTGGGCTCCTCCGCCTCCAGCTCAGGCAACCACCTTCTAGCCTCTTGCGCCATCCGAGCATGATAACGCCGATCGCTTTGGACAGCTCCCGGACGACCATATCGTCCACCGCTGACCACCATTCGAGAATTGCCCGGCCGAAAGTCATAGTAGACGTACGGAGCAGCATCCCAAAACAAAGGAAAGCTCTCGGGCAAATCAGCTTCGAAAGCCTGTGCGTAGAGACGAGCGGTCGGAGCGACGCCCGGGCCGACCGCCTTGATTACCGAACGCGCCTTTACCGTAATGCCATCTTGCAACCTCAAGAGCCAGGAAGAAGGCCGAACACCCGCTCTACTCTCTTCAGCACTTACCACCTTCGCTCCGCCAGCTAATACGCAACCCAGCCGGCGCGCCTGCTCCGCCAAATGTGCCAGCAACGTCAGCGGTTGAATACGCCCTTCATCCGGCAACCATAACGCCAGCTCCACCCCTGCCAGATTGAGTCGTCCGTCGGTAGCTCTGGCAACAAAGGATGGCCCGCATGGCTCAGCCAGCAAAGACTTCGAGACCCTGGTCCGTGCTTCTTGAATCAGTCTTCTGGCAGCAGTTCGGTTAGTCCCCAATACGAAAGCTCCAGTCAAGCGCGCCTCCAAGAGGCTGTCCGGTTTATTGGCTTCAATTACCAATTCATGAATGAGATCGCTCGTTTCCAACCAGAGAGCGGCTGCCGGCGAATCGGCAGGCGTATCCGCCAACGGCATATTGACGCCCGGGCTCAATATGCCGGCGTTCCGGCCTGACGCGCCGCAGCCGAGCGAAGGCGCCGACTCCAGCAGAACGACACGGGCTCCCTTTTGAGCAGCCGAGACAGCTGCACTTAAACCGGCGATGCCACCACCAACGACGGCAACTTCGAAGAGATCGCTGACCGCCGCCGAAAGCGATTCAACAGCCGGCAACTCCAGAGCCGATCCAACCCGAGAAGAGAGCCCATCTCTCCAGGGCGCATGGTTTTTCGTGGTCAGACAGGCCTCTGCCTGCATGTTGGTCCGCTTCCTTTGTCCGGGCAATCGGCCGACATTGACCGCGCTAGTATAACCGCCGACCGGCAAATTGCAAGGTTGTTACTTTGTGGAACCAAACCCTGCCAAGAGGTCTTTTGCTTCTCTATTATCCGACTCCAGGCGCAAAACCTGCTCCAATTGCTCTTTTGCTTCAGCCGAATTTCGATCTGAACTAAGCAGCACCTTTGAAAGCCCGATTTTAGCCGGCACAAATCTAGGATAGCAGCCGAGGATCTTCCGGTACTCTACCAATGCGGACTTGGTATCGCCGCTGGTGCGAAGCGCCTCAGCCAGCTTGAAGAGATAAATCGAATTCTGTTGTTGCTGCTTGCCGAGGGCCTCGCGATAAAACTTTACAGCGTCGGACTTCTTGCCGAAATGCTCCATTACCTGGCCCATCATGAAACGCACGGTAGTCTGTCTGGGATACTGCCGATCGAGCACCTCCAGCTGCTTCATCGCTTCAGCCTGTTCTCCCTTCACAGCCCGACGCCAGGCCGCAAGACAACCGTCTGAAACTGCCTCTTCCGAGGCGAGATCGACTGAGTCGCCCGAGATCGCTACCGCACCAAGCTTAGTACCACCTTCGACAATCGCCGTCTGCTCCAGACCGGTAGGCGAGTGCAATTGGCTCGAACAGGCACCAAGCACCAATGCCGATACCGCAACACTTACAGTAAACCACTTCCTGTTCTGCATCTATCCCCTTACCTGACTTATCCCCACTTGCTCAAACGGTCTTTCACCAAATCAATTGTTGATTGCGAATAGAGCTGAAAGACGCGATTTGGCGGCTTGCCTCGCATCTCAGTTACCATCGCCCGACTCGGACCATCGCAGATAACCGCATCAGCATACGGAAGCACGTAAGCGAGCTCCTTTTGATCATCCAGTGTAACCGTTCGTACCGCCACTTCCTCACCACGCACCGCTGCCACCACATTCGTAGCCATCCTGAGCAAAGTTTGGCTGACCGACACCAGCAAGATCAAACTGCCGGATGGCATGCCGGATACCAACTCCACTTCTGCCCGTGCCGGCTCGACATGACAAACGACCAACCGGGTTGGCTCAATGCCCAAGCCTTGCAAGGAGAAGACGTGATACAAGCTGGTGACGATTAGAGAATCCTCGATCAGGCTGCGATTGCGACTCAAATCCTCAGCCGTTGTCGTTTCGACCGGCACATCGAAATGCGGCTTGAGCTCGGCTAGGAGCAGCTTGTGAAAGTCCGGATTTCGGTCTACCAGAAGAATTCTCACTACCGGCTTGGCATCAAGCACTTTGGCAAATCTCGTCTTAAGCTCCGCCCGCGTATAGCCGTGTTCGGCCGCGATCGCCAAAAAGTCCTTGAGAAGATCATCCAGCCCGGCCTCTTCCAGCTCCATCGCCCGGCGCCTGACTTTGCTGGCGACTCTTACACCACTGCCTTGCCGAATATCCAGCAATCCCACCTCTGCTAAGTGGGTATATGCTGAGCTGACAGTGTTGTAGTGGATACCCAAACGCTGTGCCAACGCTCGAATGCTCGGAAGCTTTTCTTCTCCCCGTAACAATCCGGCTGCTATCTGCAGACCAATCTGCTCGATCAGCTGATCGCGGATTGGCACCGGACTCTCTCGACTGATAGCGATTTTCACGGCAGCAGCGGAGCGTGACCGACACCGCGCATTACTCGAGATTCCTTCAAGCGTGAGGTCGAAAGCTCTTTATGAAGAGTCGCCTCCGGCAGCGGTGGCGGCAGCGTATCGAGCTCCTCTTCGGCAAAACCAGCTGCCTTGTCCGTCTCCTTGCTATCACGCGACTTTGCCAGCAAGTAATGAATCCTCGAATTCACTTTCGGCAAATATTTGTCTGGAACGGCATTTTGATAAACCAGGTCGACCAGAACTCGGGCGCCCTCGTAATACTTTCCACGCTTCTCGAGAAGCTCAGATAAGGCGACTCTCAGCATCATCTCCTTGGGCTTGTCTTCCTTGAGCCGATTGAGCATGGCAACAGCTTGATCGATTTGCGCATCATCAGCATTAACTGTCGACAGCTGGTGATAGGCGACATAAAGTGTGGGTTCTTGCTCGACTGTAGCGACGTACTCATCGGCCGCTTCGTGATGCCGTCCCGCTTTTCGCAAGAGCTCAGCCAGAGCATAATGCGCCTTGGCATCGGCCGGGTTGGCCCTGACTAAATCGCGAGCAGCTTGGAGCTGAGCTTGCGGATCGCCTTGCCCCTGGACGAACATCGCCGTGCCATCCGCTCCAGCTTGTGCCTGCGCGCCGCAACTTACCGACATACCGCAGATCGAGACGAGGGTAGCCACAAAGCTGGTTGTAATAGCAATTCCCGAAGCCCTCAAGACCGGCTTCAGTTTTATCAGCAATAACACCTAGAACTCCAATCTATGCCAGAACGGAGCGTATCGTCTTACGTCATCGGTCCTTTTGTCAACAGGTACGCTCTCATACTTTGCGAATGCTCACGAGATAGTAACCAAGAGCATCCTGAACACTTTCTAAGATATCATGCCCTTCCTGAGCCACACTCGATGAAACAGACTCGACCGGCTCGCCGGCATCGAGCTTGACTCTCACCGTCTGACCAGCTCTCATCTTGTCTAGAAAGAGTTTAGTCTTAACGAAATTCATCGGGCACGGCAGCCCTCTGTAGTCCAGTTCGAAGTCCGGTTTCAAATCGCTCATCACTCATGCACCACCGAAGAAGTGTCGGACTCTGACACTAGAGGCCCAGCGAAACAGACAGCCGGGAAACATCCATTGGGATCCGGACAATATTCGACATTAACATAACGCTCCCATTGCTTTCGAAAACAGTCCCGACTGACAATATACGCCTTAATGCCGGAAAGCACCGCCTCGGACCTTTGTGAACTGTCTTTAGCCAGACACTTAAGACAAAACATCTCGTCAGAATTACCCAGTGCCAGATTAATCACCTGCTTGCGAAGACACAGCGGCGCCTCGCACTGACTGCAAGTCGTATTGGCATCGGCTACGGTGAGCCCGAGGTCGTTTGCACTGTTCTCCAAACTTGTAATCATCCTTTCCTCATTACTTCATCAATCTAGCAGATCTCCTTCCGCCCGGTGCTTGTACCGACGATCGGTTAAGCGACTCGCAGGCATCCGGTACCGAACTGTTCTGCTATCCTAGGAAAAGTAATGGACTCCCTTTGCCGATCGAATCGATGAGACCATTGATAGCGGTGCTTTTGCGAATAGAAAGAGTAGTGGTACTATCGGCAATATCACTTCTGTGGACGGAGCCGTTCACTCTCTTCTCCGGTGAAGCCTACGCACAATCTTCCAATCCTACGCCAGCCGTTGACCCATTCAGCCATCATAGGCACCGCTCCGGCTCGCTCCTTTCCCAAGCCAAATTACTAATCAAGCAAGGCCGGACGAACGAAGCCATCGCGCTTCTGCGCCGATACACCGCCGAAAGTCCCGACGATCCAAGCGGATCATTCTGGCTGGGGCTGGCTCTTGATGAAGCCGGCGAACCGAAACAGGCAATTTGGGCCTACAGCCGGTCACTCGATTTATCGACCAAGTCAGGCATGGATTCACCTGAACTCCGGATAAACATAGGCAACACCTTGCTCAAACTAAACAGACCGGTCGATGCCATTTTCAACTATAAACGCGCAATCGAAATTGACTCCAAATTGCCTCATGCTCATTTCAACTTAGGCCGCGCTCTGCTGGACAAGGGGGAAAACGAAGCCGCGCTTGGCGAATTCAATCGCTTTTACCAACTCGGCGGTCATGATTCATCGTTGCCGTACTACAAGGCCATGGCATTTCGCGCACTTGGCAAATCCGACGATGCTAAAGGGCAGCTCGAACTATTTTTAAATACATTACCCGACACACCGAGTACTCAACCGGCCAGGCAACGGTCGCAAGCGATTCTGAAAGAGCTTTCACAAAACAGCAGCACCATCGATGCACCGGCACAATGAAGCTTGAAATTTGTTTTAGCCGCTAAACCCGACCTGGCTAGTGCGCACGCGGTAAGCTTAGGAAAGTCAGCTTACAGTCAATTTAGATTCATCCTTAGCCGGCACTCATTCACATCCACTGCCATTAATCTCCCCCAGCAACCCGGAACATTCAGTGAACAAGAGAGTCGAAGTCCGTGTCGAACGAGATCTGCTGGGCGATATGCAATTGCCGGCCGGCGTGTACTGGGGAATTCAGACCATGCGCGCTCGCGAAGGCTTCAACGCAAGCGGGTTGAAGCCGCACCATCGACTGGTTGAAGCAACTGTGTTGATTAAGAAGGCCGCCGCCTTGATCAATTTCGAAAATGGCAAACTGAGCAGCGAGATCTGCAAAGGGATAACACAAGCAGCCGACGAGATATTAGGTGGACAATGGCGCGATCAATTCGTAGTCGATCCTTATCAACCAGGCTGTGGATTCGCTCACAACGCCAATATTAATGAAGTGCTCGCCAACAGAGCAGCCGAAATTCTCGGTGGGCAGATCGGAACTTATGCAATCGTTCATCCAACGGATCACGTCAATCTATCGCAGTCGGCCAATGATGTATTTCCGACTTCGATGAGAATCGCTATCCTTTTGGAGCTCAAGGAGATGGAGCACGTATTGCTCGATCTCGAAAGGCTCCTTCGGCGAAAAGCGCTCGAGTTCGACCGCATCGTCAAAGTAGCCCGGCCTCAACTACGTGATTCGGTGCCAATTACTCTCGGTCAGGAATTCAACGCCTACGGTTCATCGGTCGAACGCAGCTGCCGCCGGTTGCGGGAGTCCAGCCAGAGCCTGTTGGAACTAAATATTGGCGCAACATTAGTAGGGTCTGGCATCATGACCGACCCGTCCTACACCGGCAAAATGATCGAGCGCCTCTCTCAGATGACCGGATTGCGCTTGCGGGCCGGAGAAGATCTCTTCAGACTGAGCCAGTCCGCCTCTGACTTCCTTGAATTCTCATCGAGCCTTAGAGAGTTGTCCGTAGAGCTGATCAAGATCGCCAACGATCTCAGGCTGCTAAGTTCGGGTCCACGCACCGGACTCTTCGAAATCTCACTGCCGCCGGCCATCCTAGAACCGAATCCGGTATCTCCGCAGCTGTTACCGCCGAACGCCACACCGGGACATCCTGAAAGCCTCTGCATGGTTTCCTACCAGGTTATCGGTAACGACACGGCCGTCATGCTGGCAGCCCAATCAGGGCAGCTGGAACTCAATGTCATGACGCCTTTGATCAGTCACAATATCCTGCATTCGATGGACATCCTGCGCCAAACTTTGGCTTCCTTCAACCCGAACTGTGTAGCCGGAATAACCGCCAACGCCGGACGCTGTAAAGAGTTCCTTGATGCCACCGAAGCACAAATGCTTGCGCTTGCCACCGTCATTGGAATGACACGAGCGAAGGCGCTAGCCGACGAGGCACCGCTTACCGGAAAGACTCTCAAACAACTCGTTCTCGAGCACGACCTGCTGCCGCGCGATCAAGTAGATAAGCTGTTTTCCTGCCGTCAAGTCACCCAACCGGGCACCACATTCGATACCAATACCGGCAGCGGATATTAAGATCCGAACAAGGAATCACAACCGCAGGTTGTATGAGCTATATTTCAAGTATTTTTGCTTCAACCAGCAGCATCCGAAGGCACAATACCTTTGGATGCTGCTCTCAAGAGGTTGAATAAACATGAGAATGTTATCGGGTAGTTAGAACGCCAGGGTGCTCGCATTGCTGGTTCCTGCTGGTTAGTACGTGGTAGCCGCTGCAAGTGAGCTTCGGTCGAAGAGACCGCTTGCCCTACAGTGTTTTTGGAAAGAGCGTTTTTCCGGCACATTCTTGCCCCTTACAGCATTACGCGGAAACGGCATAACGTCGTCCGGCCCCTCTGAACCGCTAAACGAAAGGAGCAGAATGGCATCGAATACGCACATATTGCTTAGTCTCTCATGTCGGGCGAAATCAGCCTGTAACCTCGATGGCGCTCGGTCTCGATTAGCGACGGGCAGCCTGGGTTAGCAATTGACTTTCCAAGCAACTTGACATGAGCACTGACTGTCTCCAGCGCAGCATACCGATTCCGAACAGCCTGAACTGTGAAGCCACGGTTTATCAGTGCGTGCTTCAGCACTTCAGACAACACGTGGTGGTCTTCGACAAGCAGAACCTTGGTCATCAAAGC
>CAZSNX010000114.1:0-10578 GCA_964607945.1 uncultured Candidatus Obscuribacterales bacterium | reverse complement strand
GTTCGATTACAAGACCAACTGAGTTAGCTGGACGCTGGGGAGAATGTGGAATATTTGAAGGAAGTAAGAAGATCTCTCCGGCTTTAATTGTGATGTCACGTAGCTCGCCGTTGTCTATCACTTTGAGAGTCATATCTCCTTCTATTTGATAGAAGAATTCTTCACCTGGGTCTATGTGATAGTCAGCTCGAGAATTAGGTCCACCGACAACCATTACGATAAATTCGGCGTCTTCAAAAACCAGTTTGTTGCCGACCGGCGGTTTAAGCAGGTGCCGGTGTTCGGAAATCCAAGCTTGAAAGTTGATCGGCGCAATTAGGGCCATTTCGTTTTCCTCTTTAGGTTCCGCGAATTGCTTTCGACCTGGCGGAGATCTTTGCAGCTTCTGCTTCGCGATGAATGTGTTTCAGTACATCGGCATATGCATCGAGCAATGGGGACAACGAACAGTGTTGCGGACCATTGGATCTTTCGGACAGCGTGATCGCTCGCTTTAGGAGCGGCTCTGCCTGAATAAATTTCCCTTCTGCTATGTAAGTTTGAGCGAGCGCGCTGAGGTATCTACCTGTATTGGGACTGTTGGCCGCACCTGCCTTGTCCGCGTTGGCAAGCAGCCGAGAGTAAAGCTCCTCAGCTCCGGTTCTGTCTCCTAGATTCGAGTAGCACTGAGCGAGCCCGTCGATCTTCGTAAATACGTCACGACCTCCGCCCACCTTTTCGCAGATCAAAAGGGATTTCTTGAAGAGCGGTTCGGCCTGTGCATACTTCCCTTGCGCAAGCAACACGGTAGCCATATTTTCATAACTGGTTGAAAGGGCAAGGTGCTCGGGTTTGAGCGACTTTTCTCGAATTGTCAATGCCAGTCTGAAGAGCTGTTCTGCTTGTGTGAGCTTATTTCTCTGCTGATAAGTCGTGCCGAGGCGATCTAAGGCGACGGCCAATTCCGGATATTGATCGCTGAGCCAGCTTGTGGTCATCTGCTGTGCTTGTTTGATAAGAGGCAGAGCGGCTTCGAGCTGCGGGCGAGACGTGTAGAATGTTGTCAGCTCCTGGAGATTCGCAACAGCCTTTTGTTCGCGTTGTATCTTATGTTCGGTGAACTCCGTTAGTTTGTTGTAGAGTCGCTCGGACTTAACTGTCTTGCCGTGCGCCAGATAGAACTGTCCCAACCGGGCCAGGCTGATCAGTACCTCGGGATCTTCTACTCCTAAGAGTTTGCCTCTAGTGCTCATCGCCTTTTCCAAGAGCGGTTCTGATTTAACGAATTGACCGCGTGCTTGATAAAGAGCGGCAAGGTTTTCGTAGCTTTCCGCCAGTCGACGGTCTTGCTTTCCCGACTTTTGTGCCTCCTTAAGCGCTGAGTTGAACGAGCGCTCGGCTTCACCGAACTTCCCTGCCTTTAAGTTGGTCTCGCCTTGTTTGGAGAATCTGTCCCAGGGAGTTTCCGGAATCGGACAGGCTTGATCTTGCGCTCTTGCCGCAGCGGTAGCGCTTGTTTCGGCGGATTGGGCTGGATCCAGCTTGTTGCCGGCTATCTCTGCGCGAAGGCAGGACGGGCTGAGGGCCAGGAGGACCGCCGCTAGCATTGCACCAATAATTGGACGGCGCGAGATCATAGCTCCAAGTATGTTCTTAGTTTCCAGAGATCCGGGAAGCAACGTTTTGTCATGGTCGAACGCAGATAATTGACCCCTTCACTGCCACCGGTGCCACGCTTGAAGCCGATCATTCTCTCGACAACGGTGACATGATGAGTACGCCAGAGGAAAATCAGCTCATCGATGTCGAACAGAGTCTCTGCCAGCTCGTGTAAGTCGTAGTATTTCTCAGGATTGTTGTAAATTTTGAGTAGCTCTCCAATCCGCTCCTCCTGCAGGAGATCGGCTTCTTGCTCAAGCGGATCACCGCTACCGGCTGCGGCACTTCTCTTCAATTGATCTTTCACCGCAACTGAATCGGAGGTCGCAGGTATTCCGCTTGCAAGCGGAATTGCAAAACCCCTGACCCGGAGAAGCGCGTAGAACGCATCCGGTAAGGAAGGGGCTGAATATCTCTCTTTTAGCTTCTTGAAAGCACTCGAATCGGTCTGAAAGTGCGATAACAGGCGCTCGTCTTTCAACCCGCAAGCAAATTCGATCTCTCTAAACTGGCTCGATTGAAATCCACTCGCCGGATTCAAGTTATAACGAAAGCCGAGAAAGTCTTTTGGTGTCATTGTCTCCAAAATGTGGATCTGTTGTACCAAGAGCTTCATGATGGCAACGACGCGCTTAAGATAGAAGGTGGCTTTTAATGCCCCGTTGTTTTGCAACAGCTCAAAGACAGTATCAATCTCGTGCAAAATCTGTTTGAACCAAAGTTCGTAGGATTGATGAATGATGATGAAGAGCGTTTCGTCATGGTGTGCAGGCTCGGATTGACAGATCTGCAGGCTCTTCAACTCTTCGACTTTTAAATAATAGTTGTAGTTGAGCGGGGCGCTGCCTTCCTTAGGAACTGAATTGCTTTGATTGGTGGTCCGGCTGGGCATTTCGTTTGGCATCGGTGCTCCGGTATTCTGCTTCTTGATGTATTCAGGGGCGCGTCCGTCGCGTTGCAAGTCGACGGTTATCGATAGCCGTCGCTGTTGACTGCAATGTGCGCCGACGGTATGTTGAATGCATAGTAAATTGACTCATATTCGATATCTACTTGTCCAGCTTTTGGCCGTTGCCTGGGGGTGCTGGAGAAGGTTCGGGCGGTGCATCCGAACCAGGCTTGGGCTGTTGCCTCTTAATGTCCGATTGATTCAGCGCAGCAGGTTCGGGGGAAGGCTTCTCGGGTGCTGGATTGTCAGGAGAAGACTTGTCGGTCGGTGATGGAGCTTCTTCGACCGGCTCGTTGGCCGGATTGCTGGATTTCTTGGAGGTGTCTTCAGCTTTGGACTTCTTAGATTTTTTCTCCTTCTTATCTTCCTTTCCCTTCTCCTTCTTCTTTTTGGCAGCCTTCTTAGGCTTCGACTTGGCGAGCGCCTGAGCCTCTTTTCCGCTCGCAATAGGCAACAGAGCATCGTTGTCTACGCGTGCTCCTTCTATAACAGGCACGAAACTTTCCGGGTCGGAACTGCTGTATTTGTAGGCTGGTGATGAGCCGATCAAGAGCTTCTTGGCCTTTTTCACAAGTGCTGGAAAGGCAATCTGTCTGGTCTCAATCGTAATAGCTTCCGGTGATACTTTGAATATTCGATAGGCGCAAGGGTAGACCACCAGGCTGGGGCAGGATACGTACCAGATATCCTTTTCACGTTGAACTTTACTCACATATACATGGCCGCTGATTGCCAGCTTGACATAAGGCGAACTGCCCAAGACCTCTCGCACCACTGGTCCGGGCGGAAGAATGTAATCGTCCCAAGGCGGACCGCCGTCATAAGGTGGCGGTGGCAGGAGCGGGTGGTGACTGAAAACGATAGTAAATTTGCGTTTGTTGGCTGCCAGGTCACTCTTTAACCATTCGAGCTGCCTGGTGCCCATGTCGCCGGTGGGTGAATTCGGACGGCTGGTATCGAGTCCGATGATGTGTACGCCCGGAAGCGGAGACTGAGACCAATATGATTTGTCAGTTTCGATGCCGCGACTCTTCCAGTCCGGCCCGTAAGTTCTGATCTTATCGACAGGCAGATCGTCGGAGAGGTCGCGCTCGCCCAGGACGAAGGACCAGGGGGCGTTTATTCCCTGGGCGATATCTTGAAAGAGCTGCCAATTGGTCTGATTCCGTCCTAATACTTCCACCTGATCGCCGGTAAAGATTACAAAGTCCAGCTTCTCTTCATTGAGCCTCCCGACAACTTCCTGCAAAAAGAGTTGGCTCTCTCTCAAAAGCATGAAAGTGTCCGCCCGGTCATTGCACAGATGGACGTCCGAAATTACGGCAAATGAGAAAGGCTCGAACAGTCCGACGGCGGAATCCGCCGGCAGTGGCAGGGTCAAACAAGCCATACCGGCCATGCCCAGTAAGAAGCTGCGCCGGCTAATCTCAGAGCCGCTGCGATCATTAGTAAGATCTTCTGGTTTCAACTAAGACCTCCCAGCTCCCAATCACTTGCGCTTTTCAGGCGGCTAAATGCCTTCTGGCTAACAACTCAATCCCTTTGCCTGATCAAAGACATTATCTCCGCACGCGCGGCGCTGTCCTCTTTCAAGCAGCCACGAGCCGCCAGAGTTGCGGTTTTACTGCCGGGCTTCTTTATTCCCCTGATGGACATACACAAGTGTTCTGCCTCGAGTACTACGAGCGCGCCCTTGGGATTTAGCTCCTGGACGATGGCATCGACGACCTGCTTGGTCATTCTTTCTTGAACTTGCGGCCGTTTCGAAGCGATTTCGACTACCCTGGCCAGCTTGGATAGTCCGGTGATGCGGCCTTCACTTGGAATGTATGCGACGTGTGCCACGCCTATGAATGGCACCAGATGATGCTCGCACACGCTGGCGAATGGAATGTCTTTGACAAGCACTAGATCTTCTGTCTCTTCCTGGAAAGTGACCGTGATTTCAGATGCCGGACTGACACTTATTCCGTAACAAAGCTCTTCATAGAGACGAGCCACTCGGGCCGGTGTTTCGCGCAAACCCTCACGATTCACGTCTTCACCTATGCCTTCCAGAATCAGGCGCACTCCTTGGGCGACCTTTTCGAGGTCCATGGCTGAATGGTCGCTGGGTTCTTGTTTCTGCATATTGCCGGCCTTTCTGGTTGCGCTATCAGAGGCGGGGCTAAAAAGGGAGATGTTGGCTGTTGTTGTCATAAGGGTACCTCTGTCCGGTGGTTCTGCCGGCCGTTCGAACCGAGCTAAATGGTAAACGGTTAACTCTCGTTTGAATTGAAATCCACCACATAATAAGGAGCTTCGCCGCGAGATCTGAATGAGATTTTAGGGAGGAAGTTCCAGTCAAGCAAAGACGATATACTTATCGGTCTCATTTCGGCAGCCGTGCCTGAATTGAGAATGGGAGATGTTTGCTCTCAGACCCGTTTGTTTTACAGTCGCAAGAGACGAGGTTAGAAGGATGACCGCTACAGTCGATGGTTTGGACATCATGCAGATAAAGGAGCTGTTGCCCCACCGTTATCCCTTCCTGTTGGTAGACAGGGTTACTTACGTTGAGCCGGGTCACAAGGCGATTGGATACAAGAATCTGACGGCCAACGAACAGTTTTTCGAAGGACATTTCCCGTTCAAGCCTATTATGCCGGGGGTTCTAATGGTCGAAGCGCTTGCTCAACTTGGCTGTGTCGCGCTCTTAATGAAAGAGGAGTACAAAGGCCAGCTGGGAGTCTTTACCGGAATTGAGAACTTGAAGTTTCGCACGATGGTGACTCCTGGTGACAGGTTGGATCTCGAAGTTGAGCTGATTAAAATGAAGGGACCGATCGGTAAACTAAGAGGCATAGCCAAAGTTGGTGATAAGGTCGCGTGCGAAGGTGAAATCAGCTTTGCCATGATCAAGCAGTCTCAAGCTGAGCCGGCGGCAGCGCGTTAGTGTCGAGCTAATTTACAGACAGGAAAGAATACATGGCTATACATCCAACTGCCATTATTGGCGATGGCACAACCATTCATGAATCGGTCGAAGTCGGACCGTACGCTGTAATCGGACCAAGAGTGGAGATTCGGGGCGGCACCAAAATTGGTGCGCATGCCATTATTGACGGTGTCACAAGAATCGGGCAAGATTGCGTGATTTATCCCGGTGCGTCAATCGGTCTTGAGCCGCAGGACTTGCGCTACAAGGGCGAGCCGACCGGTGTGATCATCGGCGATAAATGTCATATTCGTGAATATGTCACAATTCACCGCGCTACTGGCGAAGGATTTACCGAAATCGGCGACGAGTGCTTTTTGATGAACTACGTGCACATCGCTCACAATTGCAAGCTCGGGAAGGGGGTAATCCTGGCCAATGGGACGATGATGGCGGGTCACGTAACAATCGGTGACAATGTCGTGATGTCCGGCATGTGTATCTTTCACCAGTTCGTTCGGGTCGGCAGAGCAGTAATGGTGAGCGGGCTGACTGGTACTCGTCAGGACTTGCCTCCGTTTTCCACTTGTGACGGACGGCCGGCATCAGTCAGAGGTGTCAATTTAATCGGATTGAAGCGGCTAGGTGTAGGCCCGAAGGTGCGGACGGCAATCAAAGAAGCATATAGGCTGCTCTACCGTTCGAACATGAATGTTTCGCAGGCAATTCCAATTGTAGAAGAGCAAATCGAGCCGTATCCTGAAGTTAAAGAGTTGATAGACTTCATAAAATCCAGCAAGCGCGGTGTCACCGGTGACGTCGGGCAACTCGAAGGAGTGATGGATGAAGCTCCGGCTGATGTTCTTTAGCCAGCTCAAGCTTTCGTTGAGTCGGCGATGTGCCAGTTCAAATAGTGTTGGGTAAAGCATTTAGCAGTTCGGCTGAATGCTAGAGTATGCTCAGTAATCATGTGGTAACCCTGGGATAGTTCAAGTTGCATACCGAGGAACCAGTTCTTACCGAGCATCAGGAAGTTAGGTCCGGATACGGATCTTTGTTTCGAAACAAGCAATTCATGAGTCTGTGGATTGCGCAGATCTTCTCGCAATTGGCAGACCGTGCCGTTTTCGTTTTGTTCGTCGCCTTGCTGACGGCTCAACAAGTGCAATCCGGCACTGAGAGCGGGTCGGGGGCGGCGGAGCTGACGAGTCTGCTTTATGTAGCGTTTACGATTCCAGCTATCTTGTTGAGTCCGGTGGCGGGGGTATATGTCGATCGCTGGCCAAATCGGTCGGTACTGATTATTTCGAACTTGGTTCGTGGTTTTTTCGTATCGCTGGTGGCTTTGCCCTGGATTACCAGATCTCCCGTGCTTGCTTATGCCCTGGCATTTTTCATTTCGATCGGATCGCAATTTTTCGGGCCGGCTGAGACTTCAGCAATTCCACGCTTGGTAAAGAAAGAAGATCTTTACTGCGCCAATTCGCTGTTTTTCACGACGATGATGATCGCACTGGGATTTGGATTTGCAGTCGGTGAGCCCGTGGTGTCCCAGTTCGGATTGGGCAGGGCGCATTGGGCCGTGGCCGGTTCATTCATTCTGGCTGCCCTCCTTTTGCTTGGAATAGACGACAACAAGCCGGCGGTGGTCAGTAAAGACCCGTGGTGGGAAGAGCTGCGTTTCGGCCTGTCTTATATCTCAGGAAATCGACAGGTTTTCAGAGCGATATTGAAGATTACGGTGCTCTTCAGCACGATTATTACGCTCAACATTATTGCGGTTGGATTGGCCCAGCAGGTTCTGCATATTCAACCGTTTCAGTTTGGATATATCGTCGCTGCAGCTGGCTTGGGCATGGGGTTAGGCAATTTCTGGGTCGGGCACTACGGACAGAGAATACGACCGACCATTCTTGCCTACAGTGGTTTTACCGGATTAGGTTTGTTCATGATGCTTTTGGGATCGCTCGGTTTCATAGCCAGCGTATTTTTGCCAGCGCTTGGGTTTCAACCATGCTCCTGGCAGGGGCCGCTGATGGCGATTCCTTTACTTCTCTCCATGTTTGCCGGAGCGTCTTGTGCTATGGTGGCCGTTCCGACGCAGGCGGCGTTACAAGCCGCCGTGCCGGAAGAGCTACGAGGCAAAGTGTTCGCTGCGCAAAATACTGCAATGTCCGCAGCTTCGACTATTCCGGTCATCCTGGCTGGAGTGTCCGCGGACAATCTACCAGGCGGAGTCTCAACGACACTGATGATCATCGGTTTGCCGACGCTGACTTTGGGTCTGTATCACTTGCTTCGAACATCTCGCCGGATACCTGGTCTCGACCCTGAGAGCGAGGATTGATGGTCGAGATGAGCGTAAATAATGTATTGACCAGGCGACCAGTGCTTTCGCGGCGAACCAGCCGATTGCCGTACCGAATTTATATCTCGGTCAACGGTGAGGGTTACGGACATTCGAGCCGAGCATTGGCGGTGGCAAGGCAATTTGATCCGGCAAGCGTAGTGCTCGGCAGCTACGGTTATGTGCTGGAGCGCTTGCAGCGTGCCGGCTATGAAACGGTCGAGGTCGGACCGGAAGTGAAATTCTTCGGTGAAGACGGCTCGTTTGAGCTTTCCACCACGATCTTGAAGAACACGACTTGGCCGTTGGTGATCAACAAGCAAACGCGTGTCGAGTCCCGCATCATGAAGGAGTACGGCATTACCTGCGTGCTGTCAGATTGTCGGGCGGCGCCAGTGTTTGCGGCAGCGCGTCTTGGGTTGCCGTGCATATTCATGACCAATCAAACGCAATTCGACCATTTCTTTCAAAGACGCAACCGCGTACGGATGAGTGAGCGCGCAAGCGGAATGAGAAGTGCGCGCAAATTTGCAGAAGGTCCGAAGGCTCTGCAAGATGCCATCTTGGGCGGTGCGGTCGAGCCTGGGGTTGAGATGGTGGTCAAAGCGATCTTCAGGGAGAGCGATGAAATCGTAATTCCTGATTTCCCTTCTCCCGATACAGTTTGCTTGCCCATATTGAGCCGGCGTCCACAAGTTATGAAACTGCAGCGCATAGTCGGTCCATTGACAGCCTGGAATGTCGATAGCGTTGTTCCGTATCCGCGACCGGGAATCGGACCATACGTGGTAGGGACTCTCGGCGGGCATCAGTATCGTTATCCGCTCTTCCAAGCGATGATTGAAGCCGCCTATAGGCTTCCGCACGTTCAGTTCGACATCTTTTCCAGTTTTTCGGCCGGCAGCGTGCCGCCAAATGTTCGCCTGCTCGACTTTACAGATACGCCGGAGAGCTACTATAAATCCGCTGATCTGGTCGTGACGCAGGCCGGACATTCGACTGCGATGGAGATCTTAAGTCTTGGCAAGCAGTCGATCTTGGTTCCTGACTACAAACAGATCGAGCAAGAGAACAATGCTGCCCGCATGGTTGAGCTCAATGTGTCGAGCCAGCTCAGTTATCCGCAATTGTCCGGCGAGTCCTTGGCTTATCGAGTGCAGCAGCACCTCAAGACTGGCATCTTCGAGTTGAACGCCTTGAGGCTGGCGCGACGAGCCTCCGAGTTGGACGGCGCTCGACGCGTCGCAGAGATCGTAGGGGAATATGCAATGAGGGTGATGGCATATTAGTAGATGCTAGACAAGCTGATGCAGGGTTAACGATGCTTCGAAGAGATCTATGTCTTGGAAACTATGCAAACGGCAGAGTGTGACAGTAATGCAGCTGCGCGAGGTGGCATTCGGCGCTGAGAGCAGTCCTATAATCTACAATTAGAAGTATCTTGAGGTGGACTTGGCAACCAATGCGAAATAGAATCTTACTGATCGCCTTAATCGTTGCAACTTGGCTTGGGTTCAAGCTTGTTGACTATATGGTCACCGGCCCGACCATCCTGGTGATAATGGGTGCGGTGCTGTTTGGAATGGTTGTGCATTCAATCTGGTTGCTTGCCGCTCAGCGACTTTCTAGCAAGAAAGCTTTGCGAGCAGAGCGCGAGCCGGCTGCCAGCGACAATGATTGGGAACCTTGGGTCGACATTCTTGTGCCGGCGAAAGACGAAGCGAGAGTGATCGAATCGCTTGTTCGCAATATGTTCAAACTTGATTATCCCAAGTTTCATTTGTGGGTGATCGATGATCGCTCCACCGATGATATGCCGCAAGTGCTGGCGGGGCTCCAGAAGGAATTTCCGCGCTTGAAGGTATTTAGTCGACCGGCCGGAGCTCCACCCGGTAAGTCGGCAGCTCTCAACGATGTCCTGCCGCTTTCGAAGGCTGAAGTTATCTGTGTCTTCGATGCGGACGCTTATGTCGCCCCGAACTTTCTGCGGCTCACTCTGCCGGTTCTTGCTGCCGAAGGCGTCGGAGCCGTACAGGCCCAAAAGAAGATTTACGAGCATCAAAAGGGATTCTTGCCTGAAGGGCAGGCCTCGGAGTATGCGCTCGACACTTACTTCCAGATGGGTCGTGACTCTATAGGTGGTGCAGTCGAATTGCGCGGCAACGGGCAATTGATCAAGCGAGCTGCCTTGATTGATGTCGGCGGATGGAACAATAAGGCTATCACAGACGATCTGGACCTTACTATGCGCCTCATGATTAACAATTGGGACGTGCGGTTCAGTTCGGAGGCGATGGTCTGGGAGGAAGCCGTAACGACTCTAAAGGGGCTGATTCGCCAGAGACGTCGTTGGGCAGAGGGCAGCATCAGGCGTTATTTGGATTACATTTTTCCGCTCAATTCTCCGCGTCGACTGTCGTTGGTCGAGCGAGTCGATACGCTGGCTTTCGCTACATTTTTTGTTGTGCCGGCTATGATCTTTCTGGAATCGGTCAGCGATTTGATTCACTTTGCAACAGGTGGTCCCACCCAATCGAATGTGCTGGTATTAGTATCACTGGCGGTATTTCTCGTCAGCCAGTTCAACTTGTGCATGGCGATCAAGCACTATCGCAAGCGAATGTCCTTCTTGGACTTGCTGATACATAGTTTCGAAGTCAACGTCTATATCTTCGCTCATTGGTTGCCCTGTATCTTCATTTCGTTCTGCCAGATCATGTTCAAGCC
>CAZSNX010000113.1:1917-10593 GCA_964607945.1 uncultured Candidatus Obscuribacterales bacterium | reverse complement strand
GCTGCATTTACCGCTCGGTCAGCTTCCTCGCTCGCCAGCGCTGCCACATCCGCAGGATTGCTAGAGCCGCCTTGAGCGACCTCCTGTGCCCGCTGGGCAGCTTGTTTGGCAGCTTGTGCGTAATATCTCGCTTGTTGGGCTGCCTCCTGCCTCTCTTGCGGGGTACTGGCGTACTTCGCCCTTTGCGCAGCGGATTCTGCCAGCGCTGACTGTTGCTGGGCAACCTGTAGGTCGTTACGCACTTCGACCAGACTGACCGGATTGCTGGACGAGGTATAGGTAGTGGGATCCCACAGATAATGCAGCACGCCAAACGGGCTCAGATCGAATGGATTATTTTGGGGAGCTGCAGCACCGGTTGTGCCAGCCGAGCCCGAAACGGCATAACCGCTGTAGGATGCGGCCGGTGCAGGCGCAGAAGCCGCCGCTGAATTGCGCCAGGGAAAGAATGTGTGAAACGACCTGTCTTGCGTGCTTGGGCTTCGGAAAGCGTATCGGGACTCACCGTTTGGACCTTGAATGGTCTTCGCAGAAGGAGCAATCTGTCGATAGGTCTGCTTCCAATTTGACGACTGATCCATCTGATTGAGAGCCTTCTCGAGATTCTTGAAACTGTAATAGTTGCCGCTGGCAGTTCCGGAATCTGTTGCAGCAGTAGCAATTCGGCCGGTTAGACCGAACAAACAGGCAACAGTTGTAACGGCACAAGCAGCCATCGTTAAACCAGGAAAGACCTTGTCTATCATTGCCTACCCTCATTTGCGTCCTGAAAGTTGTTTACCCAGCAAATCGAAAGAAGCTCGACCGATTTGACAACTTTCAGCCGTACTGTCCTGTAAGGTCTGGATGCCCGCTCAGGAATTCGGTTCCAACTGATGCTAATCTGATGGCGAATCAGGAGGGAAAGTAATGGAAACTGCCGGGCGGAATCTGGAAAGCGCATTCATTGAAGTACAGGGCAAGTCGATCAAGTCTGCAGCGAGCAGCTTGAACTCGTTTGCAATCGAGCTTTCGGACTCATCTGTATTGAAAGTGTCAGCAGTTCTTTCTGATCGCTACCCGGAGATTCAAACATCAGTCAGTGGTCCCGGCTCAATGCCGCAGCTCGCTGATGCAGTATGCAGCGTAGATTGGAGCTGGATCTGCGGCTCGGTAATCGAGTCCATCGAATCAGCATCCGACAGATTGAAATTTCGATTGAGCTCGGCCGGTCCCCTCACAGTCGGTGTAGGCATCTGGCAAGGGTCGCCCTTTCTCTCCTTTCAACCCTTTCGCCCGCCCAAAGGCTAAACTAGGAGTTGCTGCACGGTGTTCGGCACCAGCTGTCCGTCTTCTTAAAACAACGAACACAAAGCTGTCGAGATCTGCTGAAGTCCTTAGCACAGACAGTGCTGTTGCATCCCGAGCAAGTGTTGCCCGCCACCGAATTTGATGAGCCTGGAACTTGCACCATTGTTACGAGCAGCTTACCGCAGACCCCGCAGCTCAGAGATCTAGGCTGCTCAGACGAGATTGACATTGGCGCGACCTCGACACCAGTTAACTAAGAATATCTTAGACCAGTGTGGCTGCGCAAAGTGCCAACACTTTCGTACAGACTTTCAACTAGAAGGTCACATACTGACAAGACAGCTATTGTGTTCAATGCCAGCCCCAACAGTACCGGCCATCCTTAACGCCTCTCCACAATAGTCACCACCCACCAGGGAGGATTGGTCTTGTGAGTGACTGCCGACCAATACCAAGCTGAAACATCGCTGCAAACACTGGCGAAGTGGCAATCAAAGACACACTCTCTGACGAACAGCCGATCCCTTTCTCTAGTAGCCGCAAAACAGTTCCAACGTTCTTGCGCTTTGCCGATAAAAGCAGGCAACCACTTGATGTCATAGCCTAAAGCACGGTAACAGTCAGACGAAGGGTGCACCTGCCTGGTTTCCCTGGTCACCCAACGCAATATTACACGCTGTCCCTCTGCATCGAATACAGCGACTGCTCCTGGAAATCCTGATTGAAATCTGACAGCTTCTTCCGACTGGCGGATTGGTTTGAGCTTTCTGCCTTCAAAGTATTCCGGCCATCCGGGAAACACAACGGTCTTAACAGGATTTGCTTCCGGCCTAATTGAGATAAGAGGCAAGATTCCAGCCACCAAACAAGTAAGAAAAAGCATACCCCAAGCCATTTGCTCAGATTTTCGGACAGGGAGATACTGCACTGCCGGATGACCGGCAACTCGATTAAATGCCACCACCCATCTGGTCTTAAGCCTCTGTGCGACCAAGACAATCAATGTCGCAGTAGCCAGAAATGAGACTAAGCCTGTAGCCTGGTGAAACCACTCTGCCATCACCGAGTCTGCCGGTATTCCCAGTACTCCGGTCTCGAGAAAGAACAGGGCAGTTACCCTCATCACATTCCCGATCAATGCCGCTGGCACCGCAACGGCAACAAGCAAAACAGTACCGAATACCCTGAGCCTGCAGGCACTTGCCAATACCGCTGCGACATATGAGCAGAACCAGAGTAGCTTAATACCGCCGCATGGAGCGTCGACTTGTACGAGATACTCTGCCCACTTAAGCTCCACACCGCTTAGCTCAACTGGAAAACCAGCAATTTGCAGCAATCCGGAAGCAACAGCAGCAACACAAACCCTTAGTGGAAAGCCCAGATAAAAATTCAATGTCGCTATTACCGGCAATGACAAACTGAGCAGAATCAAGTCACCAGCTATCAATCTTGGAGCCATTGGAAAGGAAACTACGACAAACGCAATCGCCAGGATTGCAAAAAGCGCCTGCACCGCTTGCGGCTCCCATGCCCACAAGATGCAATAGACAGCTGTAATCAATGTCGCTCCAAGGACTCCTGCCAGGTAGAGCGCAGAAGATCTTCTCTCCTGCCTGCTCCAAACGAGAAGCATCACCGTCACTAATGCCAAGATGCCGACCGGTTCATCGGAACGGTCCGCATACCTTTCAAAATACCAGCGCCAGACCGGCCAAAATGCCAGAATCAGCGGCAGCAGAAACACCCAAAGCGTGCTCACGCTTTACGCACTCTCAGACGGCTTCGCATAGACAATACGCCGAAAAATAGCAGCACAGCTCCCACTAACAACCAGGTATCCGACTCAGGCACGGTGGAGGTCTCCGGTACTTCCTCCACTTGATTCGCAGAATCGGACGGGGTGACTGTGCCGGCAGTATTGATGCCTTGTACAACAGTTGCGTCATCAGCTTGCGGACCAATCGTTCCATTTGTCGCGCCTTGCAATATCGGAGCTTGCTCCTTTTTGCTTTCGGCAAGAGGATTCATCAACGCTTTCTGCTCATCCAAGCCGCTCATTATTCCAGTCACCGGAGCCTGAAGTCTGTTAAACACCGACCCTTCCCTGGCACCGGATAACTCGCCTGAGCGTGAGCTTGATTTGCGGAAAAATGGCGATTTAAGCCAGGAAGTCATGTTCTTCGGTTCACGCCGATTTACTTTCCAGCCTTCCTTCGGCTCGAGTGCAATAGCACTCGAGACAGGAGATACCAGGTGGTATGTGGAGGCTAAAGCAAGAGCTTCCTGTTGATCTACCGGTTCGGACAAATTGAGCCTGCGACTGATTTCCTGATAAGCCCACAATTGAGCGAGAGACTTAGGAGCTGGATTGCAACTCTCAAACTGCTCGGCCGAAACGTTTCGCTGAATCTGCATCGAGACAGTTCGGCTCTTACCGGACCAACCTGCCAACAAATTTCTCAAGTCATCAGCTACAGAACCAATTCTATGCACTCGCTCCACTGAAGTGCCGGCAGTGACTCCATCTAATCCCTGATTGGGACCGGAGACGACCTGTAAATCATAGATAACTGGTGTTTGTCGGCTGGACGTATTGAGACATCGGTGCAAGGCTCTAAGCTCTTCGGGAGAATCTTGCGGTTGCGCCGCATGAATCCAGAGTACAGATGCATCTTCCGTCTGGCAGGCCTTTAAATCACGAATCTGCCTGCACAACTCCGGGAAATTATTCTGCCCTCCTTCACAACTAGCCTTCGTTAATTTGTTCAAGCCATTTTGATAGCTTACATCCTTGGAATGGGTACCACGCTCGCAGAGAATCTGTGGAACATCCGTGACGAACACCAATGACGTGTCCATCGACTCCGGCAGCTCACGCAAAGCTTCTCGAACTTGCTCGATGGCAGGTGCCATACCAATCGAACCATCCACTACAACCGCAAGCTGCTTGGGCGCTTGCGGCAATGATTCGACTTGCTGCTCGAGCACATTGCCGGAGGCATTCGAGGAAAACTTGTCGGCGGTTGCTGCTTTGGAAAAATTTCCATCTCTATCTACGTGCACCAAAGCTTCGCTCGTAGAGAGGTCGGCATTCTTGAGCTTGGCATTGAGCGCCACCTGATTGTCGGCAGCAGAAGTAGAACCAGCGACTGAACTTCCTATTTTGAGCGGCCTGGGTGAAACCAGACTTAAGTGATGTTCTGCATCAATCTGGAAATTTCTCTCCTCAAAAGACGGCAATGCAAGCACGCCATGATTCGCTCCATCAAATCCTAGCGGCGCAACAATCCCCAAGCGCACTTTCAGTCCGGCGCCCGGCACTACTGGATAGCACTGCACTAATACACTGTCTGGTCCGCATACACTTACAAGCAGCGGACCGCTCTTTTGAAGAACGGCCTTCCGATACGAAGCTCTAGCTTGACTACGAACTTGAATCTCTGCTTCCCGCTCCTGCCCCGCAACCCAGACCGTCGCTCTCGTGACTACCGCGCCGGCCGGCAGCAGCACCTTGGCTCTGGCTTCGCGATCGTATTGTGAATCGTTTTTAAAACCAAAGGTCCAATTGAGCTCAGCAATTGCGGCATCAGGCTCCACAATGCCAGATATAGCCGATTCATTAACAGCAAGTCCACGCGCAAATCCGCTTACAACTTCACCGGCAATATCTGTGTCTAGATCGAACTCATCTTTGACCCCGCGGTTCAGCTCACCAAACTCGTTGCCGTTTCCCGCATGTTGAATGGTCGCGCGCAGTGATTTTGGAATTGGAATCGAGTTAAATGGCTTGCCGGTGACTTTGTAATAGATGTCGCGAGCTTGTTGAACCTTGAGCGGATGACCGATTTCACAGATCGATCCAAGAATATCGGTAGCACGTCCAGACCGCTCATAACACGCTCGTAGCATTACTTCCTTGTTGCCGAACTGGCGAAGCTTTTGAATTCCCTCCGCAGCAGTTTCCGGTTTCGCGGCAGTCTGCATGTAAATGCGCGTGACTGTCGATGGAAACTCGATGACCAGTACCGTTATCAAAACGACCAAATGACCGACATGCTTGACTTGATGAGGTTCGAAGAATGTGCCGAATTGCTCGACGAGATGAGCAATTAAGCCCTCCCCCTTCCAAAGGCACCCCATGGAAAGCATCGGCGATAACCCAAAGAAACCTATTAATGCCAATGTCCACATCAACGAAACTGAAGCAAGCGGCAGAAACATGATGCTATACATGACAGCAATGCCCATTGCCATCCCAGCTAAAAGCGTTATCGGTGCGTAATATGCAGACAGATTTGCTCGAGGCGCAAGCCAAAGGAGCAGATTACACAAGGGGATTAAGGAAACAAGAAGAACGTGAAAAGTGGACGGCAGCGGATCAAAGAAGTGCCGGGCGCAAAAATGAGTGCACGATTCAAAAAGGATTGCAAAAGACGGGACAAGAACGCCGAAGAGGAAAAACCAGAAGCCTGGTTGAGATGGAACTTTCTTTGCTTTCTTGCTGTCTCCGGAATTTTCGGGACTCTCTCCGCAAAAGAGCCGGGACAAAAGTTTGACCGGTGTCGACTGCAGTCTTGGATAAGTCGACTCCGATTTGGGTCTCATAATTACGCTCCCACCTGTCAGTAATAAAATTATTCCCTTATCACGAGCAGTAATACAAACCGTTGATTGAGTTTACAACTTGCCAGAACCTGCAAATGCCAACTACTAGGCATCCATAATCTATCTGTATTGTCCTCAATCCTGCTAAAAGTACAAAGGGGTAAACCCTGTTCTTAATTTCGGACCACCGTTTCGCAAGTTCACATTATGAAAAGCGGGCAGACCATCGATTGTGTCAGTGGCAGTATTATTGTAGAAAGCGCAACGCCTGCTGGTAGAGGCTTAGTTTGGGTTTCGGTCTCGACTTCTCGCGTACTATATGGAAGCTGACTTCGCAAAACTGGAAAACGAACTACTCCGCACTCGTCGCGGATGGTTAGACGCTCAGCGCAAACTAGACGACGTTCAGCAGCTTTTGACCGATTTCTTGAATTACAATCCGGCGCTTTCGTTCATTAAGGACGAAAATGGGTGTTACTTATACGCCAGTAGGAGTTTTGCCGAATTCTTCAAGGTAGATCCGGCTGTTTTCCTCGGCAAAACCGATTTTGATTGGCTGCCGGAACATCTGGCAAAACACTTTACAGACAATGACCATCGCGTCAGAGATTTGGGAATACCGTTCGAAACGATTGAAAGCGTTCCCTTCGAAGATGGCACTATTCATAGCATGGTGTACAAATTTCCGATTATTACTCCTTCCGGCAAAAGGTATCTCGGCGGAATTGCCGTCGATATTACGCGAAGGAAGGCGGCCGAGGAGCTAAGCGCCCAGCTCTCCTCGATTGTGGAATTCTCCCGCGATGCAATTATAGGAAGAACTCTCGACGGAATTATTTCGAGCTGGAACCGGGGGGCTGAGACAATTTTCGGCTACTCGAGTAGTGAAATGATCGGTCAGCCCATCTCCCAGTTGCTTCCTGCGGAATACCGATCAACAAATTCGAGAACAATGCAGGTGTTGAATCTCGGTGAACTCCTCGAGCATTTTGAAACAGAAGGATTACGGAAAAACGGCGACAAGATTCAACTGTCTCTGACGATTTCACCGATCCACAATTCAGAAGGCAAATTGATTGGATCATCGGTTATCGCTCGAGACTCGACAAAGAAGAAGCAAGCAGAAGAAAAGATCGCTCAGCTCAATTTTCAGCTGGAGTGCCGTATCGAAGAGCTAGCAAAGGCAAACAAAGAGCTAGAACGTGCACGCGATGAAGCCCTTCAAGCTTCCCGCATCAAATCGGCATTTCTTGCGGTGGTCAGCCACGAGTTGAGGACTCCGCTCAGCGCCATTATTAGTGCAAACGAGCTGCTGATGGTCGAGCGCCTTTCCGCTGATCAAACAGGCTTGGCGAAAATCGTCTCCGATTCAGCGTCCGCACTATTGTCGATGGTTAATGACCTATTAGATGTATCTGCACTGGAATCCGGCACACTGGTAATCTATCAGCGTCCATTCAATCCGTCCATAGTCGTTAGAGAAACGGTTCAAGCACTCTTTAAGGCTTCCCACGAAAAACGCCTGGACCTGCGTATGCAGCTCGATCCTGATGCACCAGAGATTGTGATAGGCGATTGCATACGGTTGAAGCAGGTGCTGACCAAGCTGCTAGGTAATGC
This sequence comes from uncultured Candidatus Obscuribacterales bacterium, assembly GCA_964607945.1. GTDB lineage: Bacteria > Cyanobacteriota > Vampirovibrionia > Obscuribacterales > Obscuribacteraceae > JAGVKB01. The sequence goes on along the minus strand of CAZSNX010000113.1, from coordinate 3,075 downwards.
CATCAAGTTTACAGAAACAGGGTCGGTCACTGTTGTGATGAGAGTCCTGCGCCTTGAAAGAGAGCTGGTCAGGATCAGGTTTGCAGTTGAAGACACCGGTATTGGTATCAGCGATGCAGATGCTCAACGATTGTTCCTGCCATTTAGTCAGGTAGAGTCCGGCTCTACGCGCAAGTTTGAAGGAACAGGTCTGGGACTGGCGATCAGCAAGTCTCTAATTGAATTGATGGGTGGGAAGATCGAGTTCAAAAGTGAAGTCGGCATGGGGTCGACCTTTTTCGTCGACATCCCCTTCCCTCGCACGAAAGACCTTGCCAATCAGGAGTAGAGCCGGCAGCTCCACGCAAGCGCTGGTTTAGGCTTCTTCCGGTGTTGCCGAACCTGAAGCCGGTGCAGTCTCCAACAACTTAGCTAACTCCAGCTTGAGTTTTTCAATTACCGAATCGAATCGCGGCAAGCAGTTGGCATGTACATCATTGCCGGCGAACTTCGAATCATGCGCTTCTCGCTCTTGCTCTATTCGCCTGATGGCGTCGGTCAAATAATACCTGTCCATTATGTTCTCACCTTTTCCTTGCTTCGTCGATTCTCCAATATCTTCAGAAATGATCGGCCGCGTATCTCATCTGTCGTCAAGCCGGTTGCCTTTACCTCATCTTCGGAAATCGCACCACAATTGAGACCCCGCAAGAAGTAGTTCAAAAGCCCCTGCCCGGTCGCGGCATCATCAAACATGTCACCGACGAGCGTTGCTTGCGCCGCCTTTTCGACAAACGATCTCAGTCTTATCGATGCCGGCTCGAATCCTTCCAGGAAGAATGAATAGCAGGCCGCGAAGCGAACTGGCAGCTGCGCAGGATGAAGGTCCCAACCCTGGTAGAAAGCATTTCTCAGTGAATGAGAAACATGATCGAAGCTTAGTTTCCAGGCGCGGTGTACGACTTCCATATTCTCTTTCAATTGAGTTGGGGACAACTCACCACTGGATTGATCTTTGCGATGCGGACCTACCGGCATCACATTCGTCGCACCATCGGAAAGCCAAACGTCCGTTCCGGCCAGCGCAACCTTCATCATGCTGCGAGCGAAATCACAGGCGGGATGGTCCATTGCCTGGTGAAGAGCAGTGATATTGCAAGAAGCAGTGTAATCATAAGT
>CAZSNX010000113.1:0-1907 GCA_964607945.1 uncultured Candidatus Obscuribacterales bacterium | reverse complement strand
TAAGTTCCGAAATGCGCTCCAGTGACACGGCCATCTCCGGCGGCTACAAGTGAAGGCAGAGCGATTTCCCCTCTGTGATTGATGATCGATTGCGGAGTTTCAACCATCAATTCAATCTTGAGAGTTCCCGGCCGCAATCCGTTCTTCGATTCAAGAATCTCCAGCAGCTTGACCGGCGCGGCAACCTGCTCTGGAATCGTTACTTTCGGTAAAGTCACTACAAAATTGGAAGGAAGAACACCATCTGTAAGTTCGAGTAGCGTGGAGATAAAAATGTCCAAAGTCCGAGCACTTCTCTCCTTCAACTCTTCGTTGAACTGTTTTACTCTGATGCCTATGAACGGCGAGATGGTCCTTTCTTTCATCGCTTTGGCAACTTCCTTAGCTGCCAATTCAGCATGTCCATCCTCCTCTGCATCCGGACGATTGCCGTACCCGTCTTCAAAATCAATGCGAAAGTCTTCCACCGCCTCATTCTTCAGTTTGTTCAACACGCGGCTGTACACGGCATGCGCCAACCAAGCATGGGGCTGCTCCGTTCGCAGGGCCGTCGCATCACCTTGCAGCTTCGCAGCCAGCGCCTTAATCTCGCCTTCCGCCGTTGGCAGCTTTTCATGACCGGGCAACGAAAGAGCGTTTGCAAAAACCACAAAGTTAGGAGCGTTCTCATCCATTGAATGCAAGGCCATTGCACCAAGCTTGACCGCTGAGTCTGACTTGTACAATTGGGCACCACCATACACGGTATGAACTGGCTGCCGCGCGGCACTCTCTCCTGGATACTTTTTCGAGAACTCGACATTAGCCTCACGCAATCGAGCAAAGACTTCTTCCTGTTGCTCCTTTGTGATTGAAACTTTCATTTCAGCAGCCTCCTTAGGCAATCAGCCAGTTGTTATCCCGACTTCTTCTTTTCCGCCAACTAATCAGTAATGCATTACGGTGATATCAAGACAGTGAAGCCGCTAGCTTTGCCAACCTAAGCCTCGTAATTTTCTCTTGCTCGGCCACCGCAATCAGCAGCTCCTTTCCAGGGGAATTGTTCAACCGCTCTTTCAAGAGTGCCAGCATTTCAGCTGCACTCTTGCCAGTCGCGCACACTATAAAGATGTATCCGAATTTTCTTTCGTAAGCTCGGTTGCCCTCACTCAACTGCTCCAACAGTTCTTGCGATGCCGTATTGACTCCAGCTTGTTCCCCGGAAGACCACTCGGCCGTATTCTGGAACTTCGCTCTCAAACTCTCGACATCTTGTCCAATCTTGGGATGTCCGGCAAATGCTTCCAGCCAATCAGCCTTGGTCAGCAATTTCGAAATCGACTCTGATGCAGCAATCAGCTCGACTTCGTCCTTAAACGGAAGGCGCTTGACCATCTCCTCCACCCAGAGAGTCGAATGACAGCAGCGCATGAACTCGGACTTAGCGTCTTCAGCGCTTAACTGATTGATACTCTTCACGTTCACGCTTGGACCCTCCCGCTTCGGTTGAGAAAGCCTGTTCGGACAGCGTGCCAAATAAGCGCAATCGACTTATGCCACCATCCGGTGCGATGTTTATTCTCAGGTGCGTCCATGGCCCTTTTTTCTTCAATTCCCTTTCAAAGAAATGCCGATGATCCGCCTTAAGCTTCGTTCGCTCCAAGACCTCCACCCACGCAAACTGAGCTTGAGTCAATGAATCCATTTGCTCGCCCGGGGCATAGCACGCCTCTACCCAACAAGTATCAGGGTAATTGCCTTTGTAGTGGTTGGTGTCGATCTCGAGTTTTTCAATCAGACCCGCATGTCCCAGTTGAACCACCGCCCAGTCATGGCCGGGATCCCGGCGACGCCTGGTTTCCCAGCCGTCGCCCATATTGAGCGCCCGACCGGGCATAATCATGTTGTTCTTATTGCCGAAGAACATA